>JAAWIS010000061.1 GCA_022796475.1 Lachnospiraceae bacterium
TGAAGGAGGCATAGTGGGCTATGCTGACTGAATTTGGCCCAAATATACCGCGAAGTGGAAGGTGCAGATGGCGGGAATGAATTTTCAGACACGCTCTAGCGTCATATTTATTGAATCAGGCTGCTTTCGCCTGTAAGGTAGTCAATTTGAATTCCTGGCTGCACGTTATAGGCATAGATGAAAAAACAAACTCCGGCACCATGATCTTCAACCGATTTTGCTTCCATCAAAAGTCCGTCAGCTATCAGATTTTCTCCTTCATAGACTGGAGTAACCCGATACAGCACATGGTTATTGGTTTCCCGTACATATTCGGCAACCATATTTTCAAAGGGAAGCATTCCCTCCACATTCAGATAGCGGGTTCCGGTAATCAGATTCTGCTCATTGGCATTTTCCCCGGTAAGCTGGAACCCGATTAAATGACATCGGTTATACAAGCTTTTCCCTTCTACATTATCGTATCTTACAGAATGCCATCCTGCCGGCTTTACAGAGCTGATAGAGCCCCTTTCTTCTGTCGGCATCAGATCCTGTCCGATATTCGCATATGCCACACCGCATCTGCCCAATTCATCCAGTGGACTGTAATATTCAAATGAAACCAGGGTTTCCTCCTCTTTCGTAAAATCCGGTACATTTCCGTTTATCTGTACATAAGGTTCTCCAAAATACTCTGGAATATCCTCCAGATAAACAGTATCAACGGTTTCTGGCGAATCGGTGAAAATGGAATCCGGTTCCGGTAATTCTCCGGTACTGATTTGTTCCAATACAGGAAGAATTGTATCCAGGACAGGCAGATTAAATACAGACTGTGCCGTAAGCAGTGCTACTGTCAGCACCAGAACAATAAGCGGAGGAAGTTTCATCTGTTTTTTCCTCCCTTTTGATGAGCGCTTCGCTCCTGCCGATGTGGCTTTTCGTGATCTCGGAGCGGAGCCGGAAGCATTTTTTGAAGAAGCTTTTGAAACTCTATTGTTTGTCATTTGTTTCCCTCTTTCTTTTGCATGCTTTGGCGGCGGGGCGCCAAGCTTTCACAGTCCCCCCATGCCCTGCTTAGGGCACCACTATGAATGAAAAAGGGGGGGCTGTGAACCCTCCGGGGGATGTGCAGAAAACGGGAGTGGACGTTGCCGCGTTGCAGCCCCGTTTTCGCACAGCTCAGCGCTTTGCACTGAGCTTTCACAGTAACCCCCCATGCCCTGCTTAGGGCACCACTATGAATGAAAAGGGGGCTGTGAACCCTCCGGGGGATGTGCAGAAAACGGGAGTGGACGTTGCCGCGTTGCAGCCCCGTTTTCGCACAGCTCAGCGCTTTGCGCTGAGCTTTCACAGTCCCCCCCATGCCCTGCTTAGGGCACCGCCATAAATGAAAAGGGTTCCTGTGAACCCTCCGTAACAAAGAAAAACCGCTGAAACTTGAGTGTTCAACGGTTTTTGCCCCTGCCAAGGAGTGCCGGCTGCGGGACTTGAACCCGCACGATGTTGCCATCAATGGATTTTGAGTCCACCTCGTCTGCCATTCCGACAAGCCGGCTATTCACTTATATGCTGCTTGGTTTCACAACATGTAATATAATAGCACAGATTCTCCCGTTTGGCAAGCAGTTTCTAAAAAAGTTCATAAAGTTCATAACGTTGCTATAGCAGTCCAACTATTAAGGGGGCATCCGCCTAATTAATTTCCTCCAAATATTTTTCTCTCAGCTTCTGAACCAGTTCCGGATTTTTCATTCCCACAGCCTTACCGTCTAATTCCATGGCCCGCATACTTGGATGGCTGGTGCTGGATACAATAATCTCGTCCGCTTCTGCCAGCTCTTCTAAGGTAAATGCCCTTTCCTCTACAAGAATCCCCAGTTCCCCGCAGTAAGCAATCATATGTTTCCGCTCTGTGCCGGGCAGAATCAGACAGTCCAGAGGATGGGTAATAAACACTCCGTCCTTAATCATGGACACATTTGAGTGGGAACCTTCTGTCACATATCCGTCACGTACAAATACCGCTTCCTGACATCCAGCTTCTTTCGCCTTCTGAGCTGCCATAATATTAGGGATCAGGTTTAACGTCTTAATATTGCAGTGAAGGAACCGGGTATCTGTAATGCTGAGCAAACGGTATTCATCAGAAGTTTCCACACCTTTCCAGGGCTTGCTGTATACGTACAGATTACTGGATACCTGTTCCGGAAAAAGGTGGTTTCTTGGTGAAGTTCCCCGTGTAACCTGCCAATACAGGAATTGACATGGGCTTTCTACTTTAAGGATCAGTTCTGTAAGCAGGTTTCCTACCTCCTCCTTTGTATAAGGCAGTTCAATCCGAAGCATGGATGCACTGTTAAACATTCGATCCAGATGATCCTCCAGGGCAAAAATTTTATGATGGAATACCATTGCCACCTCATATATGCCATCTCCAAAGTAAAAGCCCCTGTCATTTGCCGGGATCATCATATCCTCGATTGAGGAAATCCTTCCGTTATAATAAGCCAAATTCTTCATTTGTTCCATAATTGTTCTCTCCTCTTTTCCAGGAATCAATTCCTGCTCTTTCGCTATCAGTATACTGTCTGGATCTTTATTTGTAAAGTGCAAAATCCGTAAATCAGACACTTTATCAATTTATCAGGTTATCAGAGTAACTTTTCACAAATACGCCAAACGGGCGCCCCAAAATACGATGCCTGCCAAAGCAAACTGCGGCAATCCTGCCATCAGCCTGTATGGTAGAAATCGGTTATTTTGCAACACCCGTTTCCTAAATCTCTATTCTTTTATCCGTTTTTCTGAAATCCTATTTTGCCCGGAAGCTGCTGCATTCTGTCTGGGACGCTTCATTAGCGCCATCCCCAGTAATGCCGATATGCTCTGCTGAGCAGCGGTGATTTTCATTGTATACACAGTTAACCGCCTCGCAGCCAACTTCCAGCTTTTTCTCCGGTGTTTTAAAAAGGTTGGTAAATGCGCCGCCCTTATTTTCATCGAAGCTTCCGCAGCAGGTTTCACAGCAATCCTTGGCCTTGCTTCCGTCTACGATAATCTCGCTTTTGCAGCAGCAGTTATCGGAATTGTGTAAACAGCTTGTTACATTGCAATCTAACTTTGTCATTATCATGTCCTCCTTAAATTGGGGTTTATTCGCCTCCATCCTATGGCTTATGCCAGGCTGAGGCATCCATTTCAGACAAAGTTAGTATGGTTCAAAATTTTTCTTTTATGTATGACTCAATCCGGTAAACGAAAAGAGTCACCATCCAAGTAACAAGAAAAACAAGAACCAAAATCCCAAGAATTTCCCTTTTGGAAGAGTTTGCGCCGTCAAAATGGCGGCAGATTAATTGGCTTACCATATGATGGGTCAAAAAAATCCCGTATGATTTCCCACTAATTTCCAATATTATTTTTTTCATATGGAAGCTTTTCTCCAGCCATCCGGAAATGCCTGCTATCCAAATATAAAACCCGCATGTACAAATCAGGATAAAGCTTTGGCGCATAAACATGAAAATCCCGCTGGCCTGTGCGGAAACAGTCAGTTCCATAGAAGGAAGGTTTCTGGCTATGGGAAGAAAGAACCATACCGCTAACACAATAAAGCTGGCACACCAAATCAGAAACTGCCCTCTCTTTAATTTTAACAATCCGCCTTTCTCCGGCATTCCGGCTTTTGATAACTGTTTCCGCTGCTCCTCAATCCAGGCTCCCAGAAGAAAGTAAAACAAATCGATTACCGGATTCTGTTTAATATCCATAGGAAAGGGATGATACCAAAACAGGATCCCGGCCCCTGCTGCGGAAACTGCCATGGTAAGCTTTCGGTTCTTTCTCCAGCAGTACCGGATTGGCGGAAATACCAGATACAGCATAACAATACTTCCCAGAAACCATTCTCCTACCATATAAAAAGTAGGAATCCAGTTTACAATCCAGCCGTCCAGCCCTGTCACTGACCAGATCAGCGACCAGGAAGGGATTTCATACAAATGTCCTAACTGCCAGTATACGGCAAAGAACCCAATTACATATGCAATCCAGAAAAGAGGATAAATGCCCAAAAACCTCTTTTTATAAAATTTCCGGATATCCAGTTTTTCTTCGTTTCCATAACGGCTCATCAGGGAAGCCCCGGATACCATAAAAAAGCAGTACACCGGTGTCATTCCCCAGCTCCCGTTTACCGTACCATGGAGGATATCCACTTCCTGAAATGGCGGCGGCAGAAAAATCGAATAGGAAAAATGATAGATCACAATCAGGACAGCCGCTGCTGCCCGAATTACATCTAAATAAAAAAGCCGTTTTGGCGCCCTTTCCTCTGCTCTGTTTTTTTTGTTATATCGATTTTCAGCCATTCTTCTCATCCGGCAATTCTATCTTACGAATTTCCTTTCCATTAATCTCCTTTTGAATCATGGCAATGAATTCTTCCAAAGGACAGCAGCCTTCATCCCCTGCAAAACGGCTTCGCACAGAAACCGTTTTGTTTTCCTCTTCTTTCTGGCCTACTACCAGCATATAGGGAATCTTCATGGTCTGGGCTTCCCGAATTTTATAGCCAATCTTCTCCGATCTGGTATCCAGCTCCGCCCGAATTCCAGCAGCATCCAGCTGTTTGCATACACATGTTCCATATTCTGCATATTTGTCAGAAATCGGAAGAACCTTTACCTGAACAGGCGCCAGCCAGGTGGGGAATGCACCTGCAAAATGCTCAATCAAAATGCCGATAAACCGTTCAATGGATCCGAATGCTACCCGGTGAATCATAATAGGCTGGTGCTTTTCTCCGTCAGCCCCGGTGTACTCCAGATGAAACCGCTGAGGAAGCTGGAAATCTAACTGGATTGTTCCGCACTGCCACGTCCGTTTCAGGGAATCCTCCAGGTGGAAATCGATTTTAGGGCCGTAAAAAGCGCCGTCGCCTTCATTTACCACATAAGGAAGTCCTAATTCATCTAATGCGGATCGAAGGCCCTCTGTAGCCATTTCCCAGTCCTCATCACTGCCCATGCTGTCCTCCGGCCTGGTGGATAATTCTACATGGTAGGAAAAACCAAACATCGAATACACACTGTTAATTAAATTTGCCACTCCTTTTATCTCATCTTTTATCTGCTCCGGCATCATAAAAATATGGGCGTCATCCTGGGTAAAGCAGCGAACCCGCATCAGACCGTGAAGCTGGCCGGATTTTTCATGGCGGTGTACTAACCCTAATTCTCCCATTCTAAGCGGAAGATCCCGGTAGGAACGTGGCTCAGATCCATATGCCAGTACGCCTCCGGGACAGTTCATTGGTTTGACTGCATAATCGCCTTCATCAATCACCGTGGTATACATGTTATTTTTATAATGATCCCAATGTCCTGACGTTTCCCACAGGCTGCGGTTTAAAATAACAGGCGTTGAAATCTCCACATATCCGGCCTTTTTATGAATTTCACGCCAGTAATCCAGCAGAGAATTTTTTAAGATCATTCCTTTGGGAAGGAAAAAAGGAAATCCTGGCCCAGCCTCATGCATCATAAACAGCCCAAGCTCCCGGCCAAGCTTCCTGTGATCCCGTTTCTTTGCCTCTTCCATCATAGTCAGATAGGTTTCCAGCTCCTCTTTTTTTCCAAAAGCAGTTGCATAAATCCGGGTCAGCATCTTATTATGCTCATCCCCTCTCCAGTAAGCCCCTGCTAAGCTGGTTAACCGAAACGCCTTTCCTACATCCTTAGTATTCATCAAATGGGGGCCTGCACAGAGATCCGTAAATTCCCCTTGCTTATAAAAACTAATACTGGCATCTTCCGGAAGATCTCGTATCAGTTCCACTTTATAAGGTTCTTTTTTTTCCTCCATAAGCCGGATCCCTTCGTTTCTTGGAAGAGTAAACCGTTCAATCGGCAAAGCCTCTTTGATAATCTTCTTCATCTCCCCTTCAATTTTAGGCAGATCTTCTGCAGTAATGGGAGAATCTGCTTCAATATCATAATAAAATCCCTCGGCGATGGAAGGTCCGATGGCCAGTTTTGCATTCGGATACAGACGCTTCAAAGCCTGTGCCATCACATGGCTTGCTGTATGGCGGAGAACAGACAGCCCTTTTTCGTCCCTGGCAGTCAGAATATTTAAGCTGCAGTCCTCACTGAGCAGGGTCCGCAAATCTGCTGTTTGTCCATTCACCTCCCCTGCACATGCCATACGGGCCAGCCCTTCGCTGATATCCTTTGCAATTTCAAAAATTGAAACCGGGTTTTCATATACTTTTACAGTTTTGTCTTTTAAAGTAATTTTCATAAAAGCAACATCTCCTTCCTTTCATATAAAAGAGTCCGGCTTGCCGGACTCGCGCGCCGGAGCGCGTCTGCGTCAGCAGACAATTTCCTTAGGCGCGAAGTGCGCATCTCCCCGGAGGGTTTTTGCTTTATAGGACGCAGTTTCGTATAAAGCAAAAAGAGTCCGGCTTGCCGGACTCGCGCGCCGGAGCGCGTCTGCGTCAGCAGACAATTTCCTTAGGCGCGAAGTGCGCATCCCCCCGGAGGGTTTTTGCTTTATAGGACGCAATTTTCTATAAAGCAAAAAATCCCCTGCAATGTATAATCATACATTACAAGGGACGATTGAATCGCGGTTCCACCCTAATTGCACGCTCAGCCTGATGCTGTCTTGTGCCGCTTAATTTGATGATAACGGAATCACCGTTCCCGATTAAGGGACGCTCCAAGCCTGGTTTTCACTTACTATCGCCATAAAGCACTTCCACCAAATCCTGTGCCTCTCTCTGCAGGGTTCCTGTAAACTACTTGATCTTATCAACGCTTTGTCTGCTAAAAATTATAACACGTATCATCCGATTGTCAAGGCTAAAACCGATCCGGAAAGGTTTCTTCGATGATCCTGGCTGCTGTTTCCACCATCCTGGCACAAGGCCGCTCTCTGTAATAGCTTTCGGTCCGCTCTGACGGAGCTGCACTTTCCTCTGCCTCCAAAAGGCCCAAAATCTCACGGCAGATAATGGTTTTATGAGCTTTTTTAAACTGGTCCGCCATCTGCCGGACTGTTTCATAATTTTTGGTTTTGGCCTCCTGATTGCCCGGATCCGTATTACCGCAGGCTAATCCTGCTATCATAGCCATACCAGAAACCGCTCCGCAGACCTCCCGCATCCGTCCGATGCCGCCGCCCATGGAACAGGATACTTTCAGAGCCATCTCCCGATCCATTCCAAATGCTTCACTGTAAGCAGCAAATACCGACTGACAGCAGTTATAACCGGACAAAAACAGTCCCACTGCCCTTTCTGCTCTGCTTTCCATACTGAATAATCCTTTTCTCTTATTTTACTTCCACACTCCAGCCTTCAGGCCCTTCAATCTTCCCAAGCTGAATCCCGGTAATGGTATCGTAAATCCTCTGGGTCAGTTCTCCGATCTGATTTCCGCCAATGGGCATTTTTTCCTTTTCGTACCGAAGTTCTCCTACCGGAGAAACTACTGCTGCTGTTCCGGTGCCGAAGCACTCTTCCATCTCTCCGCTTTCTGCCGCCTTAACAATCTCATCCACCGAAATTCTTCTTTCTTCTACCGGAATCCCCCACATCCTGCAAAGCGTAAGAGCGGAATCTCTGGTAACGCCCGGAAGAATGCTTCCGTTTAATTCTGGTGTTACCACCTTACCGTTAATTTTAAAGAAAATATTCATGGCGCCTACTTCTTCAATATATTTTCTGTGCACCCCATCCAGCCACAGTACCTGGGCATACCCTTCTTCATGTGCTTTTACCTGGCTTGCAAGGGAAGCTACATAATTTCCGCCTGTTTTGGCCTCTCCGATCCCGCCTTTTACAGCTCTTACATATTCATCTTCAATCCAGATTTTAACCGGATCCAGGCCGCTTTCGTAATAAGCTCCTACTGGCGACAGAATAATCATAAATTTATAGGTGTGGGAAGGACGCACCCCTAAAAATGGATCCGTGGCAATCACAAACGGCCGGATATAAAGGGAGGTTCCCGGTTTTGTGGGAATCCAGTCCTGATCCACTTTTACAATCGCTTTCAGCCCTTCCATAAAAATATCTTCCGGAATTTCCGGAATGCAGATTCTCCGGTTGCTGCGGTTTGCACGCTCAATATTTTTATTGGGGCGGAATAACAAGATTCTTCCATCTTCTGCTTTATAGGCTTTCAGTCCTTCAAACATTTCCTGCCCATAGTGGAATACCATGCAGGAAGGATCCAGTTCCAGCTTATGGTAAGGAACGATTCTCGGATCAATCCACCCCTTTCCTTCCTCATAATCCATCTCAAACATGTGATCTGTAAAAATTGTACCGAATACTAATGGATTATCCTGTCCCGGTTTCTCCTTAGGGCAAGTGGTCTTCTCAATTCTGATGGTCTGCATATTAACATCTTCCTTTCCTATGTCTGGCATCCTCTGTTCTTATGTCAGCAAATCATATCTTTAATTTTCTCAATTATCTTCCAAAAGCTGTGATCTGTCAATACCTTCCTCTATGAACTTCTGTTATGCTTATCTTTCTTTCAGGTTATATCATGCCCTCAGCAGAGAAAATGACACTTGGGTTTCTGCATCGGTTAAATTTCTCTGCAATTAGTTGCAGCGGCAGAAAAGTTGTGGTATAACCATTTAGATAACTTAAACGAAAGGGTGGTGTTTTTTATGTCTTCTTCACAAAAAGAATTTCGTAAAAATGACTTTTCCCAGGGAAGTGTGATTCAAAATATTCTGAAGCTTGCTCTTCCCATGACTCTGGCGCAGTTAATTAATGTGCTCTACAATATTGTAGACCGCATTTACATAGGACGAATACCGGACCACGCCACTATGGCCCTGACCGGCCTTGGACTTTGCCTTCCCATCATCTCCATGGTAATTGCCTTTGCAAATCTTTTCGGCATGGGGGGCGCTCCCTTATGTTCCATTTACCGCGGAAAAGGCAATGAAGAAGAGGCGGAAGCCATTATGGGAAATTCTTTTGTCCTGATGCTTTTATGGGGTCTGATCCTTACCGTTCTCGGCCTTCTTCTGAAACGTCCCATGCTCTATCTGTTTGGCGCCTCTGACGCTACGCTTCCCTATGCTGATTCTTATATTACCATCTATCTGTTAGGAAGCGTCTTTGTTATGGTAGGGCTGGGAATGAACAGCTTTATTAATTCACAGGGATTTGGAAAAATAGGGATGCTTACAGTACTGTTAGGCGCTGTCAGCAATCTTATTCTGGATCCGATTTTTATCTTTGTCTTAGGACTTGGAGTTCAGGGCGCTGCCTGGGCTACCATTATCTCCCAGGGCTTGTCTGCACTTTGGATTGTCCGCTTTCTCACAGGAAACCAGACCATATTAAAGCTTAAGCCGCAGGCCTTCCGGCTGAAAAAGCAAAGGGTTCTGGATATTGTAGGCCTTGGCCTTTCCGGCTTTACCATGTCCATTACAAACAGCTTAGTCCAGATTATGTATAATGCCAGCCTGGCACGTTACGGCGGTGATCTGTATGTGGGTGTCATGACTGTGGTAAATTCGATTCGTGAAGTTGTTTCCCTTCCGGTTAACGGACTTACCAACAGCGCACAGCCGGTTATGGGCTTTAACTATGGCGCCGGAAAATACAAGCGGGTGAAAAATTCCATTGTATTTATGTCTGTGGTATCCATTGCCTATACCACCTTAGCCTGGAGCCTGGTACATGGCTTTCCGGAATTTTTTATCCGGATTTTCAGCCGTGAAACGGATCTGGTTACAGCCGGAATTCCAGCGATGCAGATTTACTATTTCGGATTTTTTATGATGTCCCTTCAGTTTGCTGGCCAATCTGTATTTGTGGCGTTAGGAAAATCAAAAAACGCCGTATTTTTCTCCATTTTCCGAAAAGTGATTATCGTAATTCCCTTAATTGTGGTTCTCCCTGGTGCATTTGGCTTGGGAACCAATGGAATTTTTATGGCAGAACCAATCTCCAACTTTATCGGCGGCTTAGCCTGCTTCGGAACCATGCTTTGCACCGTTTGGCCGGAGCTTATCCGAAAGGATGAATAATAATATCGTTACGCCGGTCAATGTCTTCCAGTTCCTTTTCCTCTGCCTGGTATTCCAGCACCTCACCAGGATACCGCTTCATAATCTGGCTGCCTCCCTTATCTCCTTTTAAGGCACTTAATTCCCTGCGGTATTTTTTATGAAATACCCCAGGGTTTCCTCGTTTTCCCTGTCCGGACAAGCATCCTATCGACGCCTGCCCGGACAGGGCGCATGTTAAGAAGCGGTCAAGAAAGGCTTCCATTGTTTCTAATTTCAGCCAGGGCTGATCCGCAACTGAGTATACATAGTAGTCAGTATCTTCCTCTGCTGCCGCCGTTCCTAAACGGATAGAAGCGGTAATCCCTTCCGATGCGTAAGGATTCATCACCGTTTTCATTCCCATTTTATTTCCTGTTTCCAAGATTTCCGGATATTGGCTTACCACAATCACGGTTACAGACATTCCCTGTTCTGCTTCCAATTCCTGTTTTAGCTTAAAAAACAGTTCCAGTCCATGTTCAAACAGGCGCTTTCCCTCAAAAGGCTCCAAAAGCTTATTCCCTCCAAACCGGCTTCCGAAACCGGATGCCAGATAGATAACCGATATTTTAGTTTGCTTCATCCTGGTAACTCTGCACTCCCATCCCTTTTGCTGAAACATTTCCTTCATCCGCTTTCCCGCTTCCCGCCTGTATCTGGAGTCTGCCTGATTCAAAATCGTAATAAGGGGTGTATTGGGAAACCGGAACCTGATGGGATTTAAATATCCCCGGATCAGGAAGTCCACAGCAAGGGTTTCTGTAATCGGAAGGGTTTCCATAGGTGGTTCACCTGCATCCTTACCGGTTCCGGATTCCCACGAGATCCATTTTTTTCCAAGCTCCCACCGCTGGCATGCTTCCCCAAAAGGTCTTCCAAGAGCTGTCAGGCCAAATACTACAAGGACAGCATCTGTATTCATCGGAATTACCGGCTCTCTCGGCCAGTCCGGCACTTTCATGGGAAGCATCCGCGAACCGTCTGACTCAACCAAAATCATATCCGCATTCCGGCAAAGCTCTTCATAAGGCTGGAATCCCGGGAATGTCATCTTCTCCCCTTCCCTGGCAAAATTTCCGAAATAAACAATTCCCTCCTGCTTCATAATGCAGATTGCTTCTTCTATCTTTTTCCCCACCCCATTATGCAGCTTTGGCAGCCTCATATGAGTGGTAGTCATAACAGCCGTCTGCCTTCCTGCAGATTGTGACAGATTGGAAAGGTGCTCAATCAAAGTGGTCTTTCCCCCAGAGCCCACTGCTGCAATCACATATCCTTTATTCATTTTCCTTTATCTCCCAATTTCCCGATTCAAGCTATTCTTCTCTGCTTATAAATTCTAAGCTATATAAATGGTTATCCATTTTAATATTCTCCATTTATCAAAATATGGTCAGCAATGGTAAATCTGCTTGAAATCTGCATGCTGCACCTCAATTTTCACTTATTTGTTATCAATATCTGCTTATTTGTTATCGAATCCTTTACTTTTTGCTCACTTAGACTTGCTGCCTCTTATATGGATACGCAAATTTTCAATACCGCGCTGGAATGATTTTTAAACCCTTCCAACCGGATTAAAAAACAAACTGCACCAGCAGCATATAGCAAATTGTGCCTCCTGCAATTGACAGCAGCATCTGCCGTTTCCAACAATGGAGTGCAATGACTGCCGCAACCGCGACCAGTTCCGGCAAACCATGACTGTTATCAAACAGGCGGACATTTTTCAGACAGTATATAACCAGCAAACCGAATATAGCCGCTGGCAGTACCTTCCCAAGATATCGAATATAAGCTGGTGTTGGTTTTCCTGACGGAAACAGGAGAAACGGCAGAAAACGGGTCAGCATGGTTCCAATTGCTATCATAAGAATCGTAATCATCTTCTGTTTTAAAGTCATGCCATAGTTCCGCCTTTCTCCACCTGTTTTCTCAAAAGGGTAAGCACGAAAAGGATGGTAAGCATTGCTGGAATAATAAAATGATCTGCCCCGAAAATAACAAGACAAATGCCGGAAATTCCAAGGCCTAACACCTCGCTTACATGCCTTTGATCCCGGAACCACTGTTCCATAAAAATCACAACAAACATTGCTGTCATTACAAATTCAAGCCCCTCTGTGTTAAAATGAATCAGAGAACCAAAAATGCCGCCCAGCGTTGCACCGGAAAACCAGTATAGCTGATTCAGCAGCGTAACAAAAAACATAAACCAGCCTGGATCCACATCCTTCGGAATTTTGGCAGTATAATGAATGGAAAAACTTTCATCACACATTCCGAAAATAAGATAATACTTTTTCCATCCAGTTCCTTTATACCGGTCCAGCATAGAAATCCCATAAAACAGATGTCTTGCGTTAATCATCAAGGTAATGGCAAGTGCCTGCAGCGGATGGAATGCCCCTAACAGCAGATTTACCGCTACAAACTCTGCAGAACCGGCAAAAATAGTTAAGCTCATAAGCATTGGATACCAAAAACTGAATCCTGACACATTCATATAGATGCCATAGGTCAAGCCTAAAAACAAAAATCCGGCAAAAATCGGAATTGTATGGGGAAATGCCGCTTTTAATGCTCTCAAGTATTGATTGGTTTTCTGCATTTCTTATCCTCTCTATGGCCATCATCTATTGGAAAAAGCTGATGCACCGTTTCCCGTTATTTGTCCGGGCATGTCTGAATCTTGATTAGCCCGGCAGAATAAAAGGCACGCTATGGATTGATATCATGGCCTTCTGCCATATTATCAGCTAATAAGCTGTATTGTCAACAGCAGAACGCAATTTTTCACATGTCTTAATACCTGTACCTTTTTTTGTATTTCAGAAACATGAAACCGGATAACGTAATGGCCATCAGCTCTGCCGCCGGTGTTGCCAGCCAGATTCCGTTTACGCCAAAGAGCTGCGGAAGCAAAAGCATGGTAATCAGCATAAATACAAATGATCTGGAGAATGCAAGGACAGCCGAAACAACCCCGTTTGATAAGGCAGTAAACATGCTGCTGGCAAAAATATTAAATCCGATAAAAAGCAAAGCAATGGTGCATATCCGGTTCCCTGTTACTGCCAAATCGTAGACCGGATTATCCGGACGGGCAAAAACAGAAACCAATGGTTTCGTCAAAATCAAAGAAGCAGCAACCGTTATCATGGAAATAGCTGCAATCACATTGAAACTCAGGGCAACCAGCTTTTTCAGCTTTTCGTAATTCTCCTCCCCATAATAAAAACTGAGCATAGGCGCAACGCCATAAGAATATCCGGTATACAAAGAACTTGCAAACATCAGCACATACATGATGATTGTGACAGCCGCAACTCCGTCCTCTCCGATATATGTAAGCATGGTCCAATTAAACATCATGGTAATAATTCCGGAAACCAGTGCAGTGGCCATTTCCGAGCATCCGTTTGAAGCTGCACTGGCAAGGACTTTTAGGCGGAATG
The DNA here is from genome assembly GCA_022796475.1 of Lachnospiraceae bacterium. Taxonomy (GTDB): domain Bacteria; phylum Bacillota; class Clostridia; order Lachnospirales; family Lachnospiraceae; genus Caccovicinus. Next base: position 13,533 of record JAAWIS010000061.1, read on the forward strand.
CCGGCTTCTTAAAATGCAGCAGGCTTTTTTTCCTGCTAAATACAAACAAGCCTGCAACTGCTGTCACAGAATATCCAAGCCCCGTTGCAATCGCTGCGCCGCCGATTCCCATATGAAATCCGGCAATAAACACATAGTCAAGGATCATGTTTAAAACGCCGCCTGTTACAGAACACACCAGGGAAAGGGCTGCCTTTTCGCTGGCAATCATATAAAGTGTAAAGTTATTCATCAGAAGGATGGGCACAATAAAAGGCAAGTAATGTCCCAAATATTCCACACAGTATCCTTCTACTTCAGCAGAAAGATTCATTCCGTCAAAAATAGGCTCCATAGTCAGATATCCCACAGCACACATAAGGATTCCTGCTATAATGTTTACGAAAATCAGGAAGGTAAAATCTTCTTTCGCCTCCTCATTTTTCTGCTCTCCTATCTTTTTCATGATAACAGCACTTCCTCCTGTGGCAAGCATGGTCGAGATTGCTGTCACAAGCTGGATAATGGGTGCTGTCAGATTAATGGCGGAAAGTGCACTGGTGCCTAAGAGATTCGACACAAATAAACCGTCAACCATTGTATAAAACGACATGAATATGGTCATGGCTATGGTTGGAACGGCAAATTTTAAAATATTCTTTAATGTTACAGGTTTTCCATATACGTTTTTATTTTCCATATTATTATCATTCCTTTCCTAACTGCAAACATGTTGTAAATGCTTTCCCTTATTTGTTATCCTGTACCTGATTATAAGTTTCATATTAAAATTCATTTTCCATAACATTTTCGTTTTATATTTCCCCTTGTATTTTCCTTCTGCATACCGTATCATGGAGCGTATCAATGCGCTGGCCGGATGATATCTGGTCAGGGCACTCGTGTTCTGTCTGCTTAATGTCAGACAAAAGCGTTTTCTATTTATTTCATCAAAAATGGGGAATCTGACAATGGATAATAAGAATAAATTACTTACTATCGGGCAATTTGCCTTGCTTCACGGCATAAATAAAAAAACATTAATGTGGTATGATGAAATCGGCCTGTTTAAACCTGCTGCCATCAACCCGGAAAATGGATACCGCTGCTATAATTATCATCAGAGTCCTATACTGGAAACAATTCTCCTTCTTAGGGAGCTGGATGTATCAATCGCTGAGATCCAAAACTTCATGAAAAACCGTTCTGCCCAAAATTTAAAATGCCTTTTGGAGGAAAAAATTGCAGAACTGGATTTACAGCTTATGCACCTGCAGGCAGTCAGGAAAACTTTGTCCAATTATAAACAGAACATGTCTACCCTTTTAACTATGGATTTGTCAGAAATCAGCATTGTAGAAAAGGAGAAGCGCTGCCTGGTAACGGTAGACATAGACCGGGATATTACCTTTGAAAAAGAAGTGGAACTGATTACTGCTCAAACAGCCAAATACCACCTTGGCCGCCTTCATGATGCTTCCTACGGTTCCATGATCCCTGTCAGCAGCCTCTTAAGCGGCAATTTTGACAACTATACGAAATTGTTCATTGAAATCCCTCTCCTAGACCATAAAAGCGGACTTCACATACAGCCTGCCGGGAAATACCTGAAGGCTTTCCACAAGGGCAGCTGGGATAATCTTCCAAAACGCTATCAGGAAATCCTTTCTTATGCCCATAAACACGATTTGACGCTGTCTGGGTATTCTTATGAAAAAGGAATCAATGAAATAGTTGTTGATCAGATAGAGGATTATATGATACAGATTGAAATCCCCATCCTTTAAGGAAAGTATCTAGTGTTCCGACACATTTACTTTCAGCTAAACGTGACAGAACACTAGTGTGCTTCATATATGGCAAAATTCCGCTGAATATTTTTCTGAGAGTGCTGCTCCACAAACGAAGGCATAGTGGTTGCTTATTCCTGGCATCTGAACACCCTGCTTCGCGATTATTGATTCTTATCGGTTCTGCCATAAATAATGCTCTATGGCCTTTCTTTTTCTTCTATCACCTTCTTTTTGCTGATTTCGTTGTCATACGGATACTATAAACCATACAGTAACAGTACGGTCAAGGATTATTTTTTAATACGTCAGAAAAGGATCTGAATGCAGCAAAGGCCTATCTCATGTAGTTGGATGGTAAGGAAAATTTACATTTCAGAGCAAAAAAATAAGGCCGGGAACCTGTTTTTAGATTCCCGGCTTATGGTTTTTTTATGCTGTCCGCTCTGCTTTCAATTTTTTTACTTCGTCAAGCGGAAGTCCTTACAATTTGTAATGTGGTTTCTCCTCATCAAACAGCCAGTATCGCAGCCAATCATCCAGCACAATCCCTGCCAGAGCCACCCATATCCATAAAACGATGAATTTCGGACATATCTGCCCCAGGATATTTCCCGGTATCTTGCTGTAATCCCATATCTCCCATCCCAGCCACAAATTCACAATACAGCCGGTTATAAATTCGAAGCTGGTTATGATGCCGGCTCCGATCAGCATTTGCTGCCATAGAGGCATCTCCCATGGGATATCTTCGTTTATTAATCCCAGACAGACGAAACACAAACCGCCAAGGAAAAACATGGTCCAGTGGGTCCAGTTCCGGTAAAATAATTCTAACAAGTTATATAAAACCCCTCCCGCTGCAAATAAAAACAAAAGTTTCAGATATGGTTTCATTTTGCTGCTCCTGTAATGATTCTATCGATAAAAGATATGCATCCAGTCTGCCATTCTGTACTTTTTCTGTTTTTATGGTATAAAAGGAAGTATATCATCTTTAGAAAAATCGAAGGTTAAAAGCAGTTAAACTAATAACAATCTTCTTTTCTATCTTACCCTTTTTCTTTCGAATAGGTACAGCGTTTCAACAATTACATTCGCTTACAATTTAGAAAATAAAAATATCCCATCTTCATATTGACTCGTTTTTCCTGTATATTCATCAATCACATGTTTCCAGAATAAATACGCCGGTTCGCTTCCATAAACCGGAGAAACTTCCCAATTTCCTGAATATTTTTCAAAGCACATATTGGCGGCTTTCTTCCCGATTTTATTTCTTCTATACTTAGGCAGTACCATAAATTCTGCTATGCTATGTCCAAAACTGCATTTCTGCACATAAGTATTGATCATGGCAATTCCATTTCATCCTTCATGCTTACAAAACCATATCGTTCATATAAAGGTCTTCCCATTTCCGTTGCCTCTAATGAAATATGTGTAACACCTTTATTCTTCGCTTCTTCTATCAGCAGCTTCAAGGTATGGTATGCGATCCCCTTACGCCTGTAACTAGGAACTGTATACATATTCATAATATATGCTTTCCATCCTGTCGGATTATGATAAGTGGGCATTACCCGGAAAAAGCTGACTCCGCCTGAACCGGCTAACCCTTCCCCGTCAAAAACAAGGTATGCAATATGTTCTTCTTTCTGCAAATACTCTTCATAATATTCTCTGGACTGCTGCTCCACAAGGGGCATCTCTGTATCATCACACAGAAGATTTGCAGCACGCAATACTTCAATTCTTGTTTTAACCAGCAAATCTAAATCTTCCAGATTTGCCCTCTTATAAACCAATTCCATATTGATCACATCCTTTGCATTTACCTTCTTTGCGGTGAACGTTCAATTCATAGCAAAGTCCTTTTCCAAGTCACTGCGCAAATTTAATCTCAGCAGGCCGCAATGTTTTGACTATACATTTATATATGGTACAATCACATCATAAAATTTCTTTGTCCACTCTGCATGAAAATTCGCCATCTGAAGCCAATCCGTTTCATTCTCAATGCTGACATTATTTAACTGGACATAAACCTTAGATGATTTGATATCGTTTCCACGGTTCCACAGAAGGGCAATGCCAAGGGCCGATTCGATCTCCGCCTTATGTATATACAAACTGTCAAAAGCATCCTTGTTTTCCTGCCGATTGCCTCTGCCAAATACCAACTCTGCCCGCGCTGCATCGTAGTTGGCAACACAGCACAGATAAAAACCTCCGATACCGAAAAAGCCATTGATCCAATTATCTCTGGATGGATTGATATTAGAAAAAGAACCGTCCACACCATGGGCCTTTTGAATGACAGGCAATGCATAAGTCCAGTATTTTCTTCTCAGCTCATAACGGCTGCCAGGCTCGTCTGTACTGACCTCGTTTTCATCACGCAGGTAGAATACTAAATCGGCCGGATTTTCATCATACAGTTTGAACAGGCGGGTAAGAACAGACAGCTTGCTCTGTGTGCTGGTGTTTGTCCAGACATAGATCCTGTCGCCTATTTCCAGGGATTTTGAAAAGACTTCCGGATTGGTGTTGAAATGCAGCGCTACATTTTCCTCTTCGGACATCGCCAGTTTTGTAATAATCGACTTGTCTTCCGCGTACAAAATCTGAATCACTTTCTGAAACATCTCAACCCAGCTTGTTACTGGCTGTTCTGTATTTTTAAAAGAAAACCTCGCAATCAGACGGCCAGTTAAATCGGTTTCATCCTCAAGGGTGTAGGTATCAAGCTGTTTTTCTTCCGGCTTATAATCGGTTGCCGGAGCCGCCCATATTGTCAAAGCCCGAATCATAAGATACTGGCTGCGTTCTTCCAGCTCTGCAGCCGTCCACTTGTCCTTCCTGGCAATCCATGTATTCATACGGATGCCGCTGTCATCAAAACCATTTTCCATAGTTTTCTTCTCAGTAAAGGAACAATTGCTGTATTTCGAATTATAGGCTGTCAGCGTCAAGTTGGCGATCCTGTGCAGCCATACTTCATGAATCTGCTCATAGCTGTCACCCAGTTCCTTTTGCCATATGGGCGTCAGGTGCTGAGGCATAATATGCTCAATCGAATATGTACCGTCGTCACAGTGACGATATACATCTTTGTCCTCCAAAGTGCCAAAGTTCTCTATCCGCTCAAGAATATAGATTTTGTTTTTGCTGTTCATCAGATATACCGGCTTCTTGGCAAATACCTGTGAAAATTCCTCATCATCCGGGAAGCGGGCACGTTCTTTCTTTGACAGCAGCGCAAACTTAAGCTTTTCGACATAATGATCCTCTGTACCGTCATACCGGACAATTTCACGATGCAGCAAAAGAAAGATTTTGTTCAGGGCATTTGTGGGAAGGTCACATATGGTTCTGCGGAACAAGTAGTTCTCCGTGGTCAGGAATATCTCTGTGACCTGATCCAGTGTAAGCGTATTTTCGTTATATAAGCGCAGCACCTCAAGGAAAAATGGCCTTGTTACCGTTGTTTCTAACCTGTTCAGCCGTAAAATGCAGGCATCCAGCGCTGCATTTTGGGCGCTGCCTTCAAGAAGAATCTGGTAGTGTTTTGCATAGGTGAGCATTTCGTTAAGCAGAGGCTCCGTCTTAATTTTCCCCAGCTCAACGAAGTCTTTAAAAATCGTATGAATTTTCTTTTGCTGCGGGATTGCCTGCTGCTTTACGCTTAGATAGTCCCGGATAAAAGCGCTGACATCATATTTGGTGCAGATCTCGATTTTATTCCAATATTTTTCGTAGTATTCTTCCTGCTCCCTGGAAGAAAGTCCCATCAGGATGAAATTCCGAATCTTGTCACCTTCACTCAGATCAAGGCCAGTAGAATTCAGGCTTTCAAAAATCATCTGTGGATTGTCCTCTTTATCCAGCCGAATGTTAATAATTTCCAGACAGCAAATCCCATCATAAAGCTGGTCGATGGTGATTTCCTGCTTCTGAATCCGATCGTAGAAATAATCATAGTTCAAGGTCAGGTTAGACTCGCGGATATGCTCTGCAGGGTCAGAGAACAGCTTTCCAAATGCCATCTGATCATTCTTAACAGGCTTTAGCTTGATCCGGGTGTCCTCTGGCTTCCACTTATCCACAAGGTATTCCTCAAAAATCCGTTGTTTCAGATTGGAAGCTTCCGGAACAACAATTCCCTTATCAATCAGGTTGTACATGGCAAGGAATAACAGTGACACTGTAGTCAGACGCTGCTGCCCGTCAATAATAAGAAACTCCTCATTATGGCCGTCAGGATTATACACAGAAACCAGGCTTCCAAAAAAATGACTCTTCCGGCGTCCCTTGATGATTTTCACCAGATCGTCATATAGCTGCTTGCAGTTCTCAAGCTTCCAGTCGTAATTTCTCTGGTAAACTGGAATAACAAAGCGCTTGTCAGCTCCCTCCATATACTTTACAAATTTGCACTCTGAACCTTTCATCTCTTGTCACTCCTTCTTCTTGGCAGCGCCACTGTATTGTATTTCAGTTATCAGACATTTTTATTATTATAATACACAAAATTTAAGTTTTCAATTTTATTTCAGATTTTTAATTTGCATTTCCCCTATTTATTTTCAAAATATAATGGTACGCAAATTCAATCCCATCACAAGTGAGGGTTTCGCACATATGTGGCGGATCAGTTTCTGAAAAACCGGTTGGACGTAGTTGAAAACAGCTTAATGAACCAAAAGTTTGATCAAAAGCAGATGCAAAATCATAACAGGCAGATACAATTTCATCTTCTGACTTTCCCAACACATGAAAATATATTCCTATAAACATAAGCGTACCTTCAACTAAGCCGCACTGCGCCCTGTAACCGCCAGCGCCATGCAGTCCTGCTGCTGACCAAAGGATTTGTGGTTCCACAATCGTTTCAAATATTTCGCTTAAACAGATGATTGCTGTCCTCGCACAGTTTATATCATCATTCCAGTACAATTCATGTACCCGGTTTTTGATACGTTCTTTTATCATATGACATCTCCCCTTCACCTATTTTATCGGCAAATATCAATAAAATGTTAGAATAAGCCTGTATGTTGTCTTTGACTTCCCCGCTTTCCAAGTAATTTCCCCTTAAGGCCCCTGGTGTTCTGTCTGTTTTATATATAGGCAAACTTCCTTTCCTACTATAGGAAGCAGACAGCACACCAGATGGCCTTGGAAATGGCAAACCGCCGCATATGGATTAAAACCATAGCAGCGGTTTTGTTTTATATTCCTGCATCTTTCTTTATCCTAAAGACTTCAGATTCCTGCGGTATTCCATCATTTCTTCCTCCCTTACCTCATCTATAATGTACTGCAATTCACTGACCACAGAATCCCTTTCCTTCGGCAAATAGGCAGGGACGTTTGCCATATATGAGGCAGCAGCATTAAGATGTCGTCTTTTATATTCTCTATTACTGCTTCTTTGAACCATAAACCTATTGTATATCATATGAATTTTATGTCATATGAATCAAAACATCTAAATAATACCTGCTCCACAGCAGATATATTATATTAATTGCAATTATAATAATTCCCCAACTAATGTTAGGAAGCTTCTTAAATATGATAAAAATTAAAGCAGTAATCGTATATATAACAGCAAAAACAGGGGAACAAAATGACAAAAATAATAGTAACACTGAAATAGACCGCGGTGTGTAAATATATATGGTCCATAAAATAGGAAACCAGTTAATCACACTTAATAAAAGAAGAATGATTTTATTTTTTCGCATCAATAAATTTTTACCCCTTTCAATAAAACATATACCGGGAACGTTTCATGTGATTGTCTATAGACCTATGAATACGATAGAATGAGAGTATCAATAAAACAAAGGCGTTTGAAATTCCTTACTGATAAGATAAAAAAATGTTTAATCGTTTTTCACATCAGCCCGGCTTAAAAATTTTCGTATCGTATCTGCTGCCTCCTCTGCATTAGAAAAAATGGCCGGATGGCCGCCACCGGAAAACATGCAGATTTCTGCTCCTGTTTCCTCAGATATGGCTTCATATTCATCCTGTATATCTGGTTTCACCATTTCGTCCCTGGCACTCCCCATGAGTAAAAGGGGCGCTTTTAATTCTGACAGCGGCTTAAAAAATAAAGGCAATCTTTCTTTTGAACATTGAACAAGCGCCTTTGTGTCCATATCTACAATCCGCTCCCAGTCCTCCCCCTGGCACCACTGATAGAACCAGACTGCCTGCTCATTCTGTCTAGCACCGGCACGCTCTTCTATAAGATTTTCCGCAAAATTCTCTCCCAAAGTCTGTCCGTCAAAACTGTCTGCTACCACTTTTTCCACCAAATCCGGACGCAGCAAAGCAGCATTTACTGCCGCCCATGCACCGCCGCTGCTTCCCACAAGGCTTGCCTTTCCACAATTCAAATGCTCTAATAAAGCAATAGTTTGCCGTGCTTCCTCCTGCCACAAGTCTGCTGGAAACTCAGCCAGACGATCGGATCTGCCATGACCTAAAAAATCTACAACGATTACTTTGAAATGCTCTTCATATAAAGGCAAAAGAGGTTCAAACATTTTTGATGATGC
>JAAWIS010000062.1 GCA_022796475.1 Lachnospiraceae bacterium
ACATAATAAAAATGCGTCTGATAGGAATCGAACCTACGCACGCGGCTCCGGAGGCCACTGCTCTATCCACTGAGCTACAGACGCATCTCTTTTATTATACCTGAAAAAAGAAAAAATGCAAGTATTATTTAAAACTTTCTGAAAAAATAATTTGCGGTGTGATTTGCGGCCATATTAGCATTCTAAAATTTATATGATACCAGGATCAAAAGGACGAAAATTTGATGCAGGCTTGTCTGCAGAAGGATTTTTGACTTTGGGACCGGCCCCAAATATGAAAGGCAGTTCGACTCTGGCAAATTTTTAATGTTTTTGAGATCATTAACTTTTGCAAAAACATAGGAATAACAGAGGATGTGGCTTTCATATAAGCTTTTGATCAGCAATGAAGGAAATTCCAGGGACTTAGATGAAGTGCAGGGAAAAGGGGCCAAACTGCGAATCCGTATGAAAGAGATGAATGGATTGATTTTTGTACTTGTTTTTGCTAAAATAATTACGTTTCATGGCAAGGGGAACAAAGGATTAAATGTTGGCAGATGTCTGCTTTAGAAACTTTTGATTGACAGAAATAAGTGTGGAGGATTGTAAATGAGAAGAGCATGTGATAATAAATATGGGTATCATTCCTGGTCAGAGGAAGATATTAAGCGGTTTGCAAAATTTTTGATTTTACCTTTATTGGTGATTATTCTGGTTATTGTGATTTTGATTGCAGACAGAAAGAACCATCAAAAGGAAGAATCCGGGGCAGAAGAAAATGTGCAGACGGAAACGGAAAGCAGCGCTGGAGAGGAGCCTTCTGAGGAAGAAACGCCAGCCAGCCAGTTTTCCACAGGCCAGGTGCCGGAAGTACAGGCTTTAATCGAAACGTATTTTAACGCCAAACAAAACGCAGATGCAGAAGGGATCTATCAGGCATTTGGATGGACGGATTTAACTGGGATTGATGATTTAAGGAGGCAGCTTCAGTACGATGCCAGATATACAGAAGGCTACCGGAATATTACCTGCTACGTAAAACAAGGGGTAACAGAAGGAACGTATCTGACATATGTAAGTTATGACCTGAAATTTAAAGATTCTTTGACATTGGCACCGGGAATTTTATGGAATTATATTAAAATGGGAGAAGATGGAAGTTATTATTTAACAGCATCTGAGGACTTGAATGAAACGGAGTTAGCATACATAGCAGAGGCAGAGAAGGCAGATGAGATTGTTCTTTTAAAGACACAAATTTATGCAAATCTTCGCCAGGCTCTCGAAAATGATGAAGCTTTGGCGAGAAGCTACAGTATCCTGGAAAAACAGGGAGGCGCTTCTAATACAAAACCGAAGGAAACAGAGCATGAAGTTACCATCCAAATCGGGCAATAGGCAGGATTTGGAGAATAAAGGAAAAGTTTGAATAAAATGTTTTTGGAGGAATAGGGGAAGGAAAGTTGGAGGAAAAAGAATGGATGTAAAGGATTTTTATTTTGATTTGCCGAAAGAGCTGATTGCACAGGATCCTTTGGAGGATCGCTCCGCATCCAGACTGCTGGTAATGGATAAAAGCTCCGGAATGGTCTGCCACCGGACATTTTGTGATATTTTAGAGTATCTAAAACCTGGAGACTGCCTGGTGATTAACGATACAAAGGTAATTCCTGCCAGGCTGTTTGGAGTAAAAAAGGATACAATGGCAAAAATAGAATTGCTTTTGCTGAAACGGCGTGACCATGATATCTGGGAAACCCTGGTGAAGCCGGGAAAAAAGGCTAAGCCGGGAACAGAGATTGTTTTTGGGGATGGTCTTTTGACGGGAACTATCCTGGAGATGGCAGATGAGGGAAACAGGCTGATCCAGTTTCATTATAATGGGATTTTTGAAGAGATTCTGGATCAATTAGGACAAATGCCGCTTCCGCCTTATATTACCCATCAGCTAAAAGACAAAAACCGCTATCAGACAGTATATGCAGTTCATGAAGGTTCGGCAGCGGCGCCTACAGCAGGGCTGCATTTTACCAGAGAACTGTTAGGCCAGGTAGAGGCCATGGGGGTAACGATTGCCAGGGTAACGCTTCACGTGGGCCTTGGAACCTTCCGTCCGGTTAAGGTGGAAAATGTGATGGATCACCATATGCATTCGGAGTTCTTTATGGTGGATTCAGAAGCGGCAGAGAAAATCAACCAGACAAAAGCGGCAGGAGGCCGGGTAATTTGCGTAGGAACCACAAGCTGCCGGACTGTGGAATCAGCGGCCAATGAGAAGGGAATAGTAGAGGCAAAAAGCGGATGGACGGAAATTTTTATTTATCCGGGCTATTCCTTTCGGGTGTTAGACGGCTTGATTACGAATTTTCATTTGCCGGAATCTACCTTGGTTATGCTGGTTTCTGCTTTGGCAGGAAGAGAGCATACATTAAATGCTTATCAGGCAGCAATTGATGAAGGCTACCGGTTCTTTTCTTTTGGGGATGCCATGATGATTTTATAACAGTTATAAGAAGGAACTCCGGCAGACAAAACACAGACTGCTGTGTTGTTTGGATTCAGGCCGGGATAGAAAAGAGGAAAGATGGAAACCATCCGATTAAATAAGTGGCTTAGCGAATTAGGGGTATGTTCCAGAAGAGAGGCAGATCGTCTGGTAGAATGTAAAAAAATAACTGTGGACGGAAAATGGGCAGTTCTTGGGCAGAAGGTTTCAAAAAACCAAAGAATTGTCTGTGACGGAAAGCTGGTCTGGGAGCCAAAACCAGAGCCGTCTGCTGAAAAATCAGAAAACGAGGGCGGATGGGCTCAGGAGAGGGAGGAAGGATGCAGAGGGAACCTGCCAAAACCTGTTTGGCTGGTAGTAAATAAGCCGAAAGGCATTGTCTGCACTACCTCCAAAAAAGATCGTGCCAAAACCATTGTGGAGCTGGTACAATATCCTTTCAGAGTATATCCGGTAGGGCGGCTGGATAAGGATTCCCGGGGGCTGATTTTTATGACCAACCAGGGGGATCTGGTGAATCAAATTATGAGAGGCGGCAATGGTCACGAAAAGGAGTATGAGGTTCTGGTAAATAAACCTGTAACAAGAGAATTTTTAAAAGCTATGGCATCAGGAGTAGAGTTAAAAGAATTGAACCAGACTACCAGACCCTGCCGCATTCAGGCGGTGGCTCCGTGCAAATTCCGGATTACCCTTACCCAAGGCTTAAACCGTCAGATTCGCCGGATGTGCAAAGCATTAGGATATCAGGTGGCAGATTTAAAACGGATCCGGATTATGAATATTTGTCTGGGGGATCTGAGGGAAGGAAGCTTTCGAAAAATGAAGGAAGAAGAATACAGACGAATGGTGGAAATCTTAAAAGAAAAGGGTTCCAGCAGTCTTCCAGCTTCCATGAGGCCGGCTGAAGGACTTACTGTGGGGAGCAATGTGAAAGAAAGGAAACCATAAGGGCAAAAAGTCAATAAATGTAAAGGGAGTTTTCAAAATGGAAGAAAAAATTCTTCGAATAAAAGAGCTGATATCCCTGCTTTCTGAGGCAGGGCGGGCTTATTATCAGGAAAGCCGGGAAATTATGAGCAATTACCAGTATGATCAGCTTTATGATGAGCTGTTGGCACTGGAAGCAGAAACAGGAATTATACTGTCCCAAAGTCCAACCCAAAAAGTTGGCTATGAGGTGCTTAGTGAACTGCCCAAAGAACCTCATGAAACGCCTATGCTTTCCCTGGATAAGACGAAAAGCGTGGAGGATCTGGCAGAGTGGCTGGGGGAACAGGAAGGGATACTTTCCTGGAAGCTGGACGGGCTTACGATTGTACTTACGTATGAGAATGGAACGCTTACAAAAGCTGTTACCAGAGGAAATGGCGAGATTGGAGAAGTAATTACCAATAATGCAAAGGTATTTTCCAATATTCCACTGTCAATCCCATACCAGGGCCTTCTGGTTCTCCGGGGTGAGGCGGTAATCCGGTATTCGGATTTTGAACGGATTAACCAGGAAATCCAGGAGGCAGATGCAAAGTATAAAAATCCCAGAAATCTGTGCAGCGGTTCTGTGCGCCAGTTAAACAGCCAGATTACGGCACAGCGGAATGTAAATTTTAAGGCGTTTGGGCTGGTAAAAGCAGAAGGGGTTGATTTTAAAAACAGCCGGAAGGAACAGTTTGTCTGGCTTGCCAGTCAGGGATTTGAGGTGGTGGAATACTTAACCGTAACAAAGGAATCTGTAGCAGAGGCAGTCTGGCAGTTTGCAGAGAAAATAAAAGATTATGATATCCCTTCGGATGGACTGGTGCTGCTGTTTGATGATATTGCATATGGAGATTCCATGGGAAGAACAGCTAAGTTCCCAAGAAATTCCATCGCTTTTAAATGGGCGGATGAGATTCGGGAAACCCATTTAAAGGAGATTGAGTGGAGCGCTTCCAGAACAGGTCTGATAAACCCAGTTGCAATCTTTGAACCTGTTGAGCTGGAAGGCACTACAGTAAGCCGGGCCAGCGTTCACAATATCAGTATTATGGAAGCCCTGGAATTAGGAGAAGGGGATGTTATTACCGTTTACAAGGCCAATATGATCATTCCTCAGATTGCAGATAATTTAACCCGCAGCAATACGGTTGAGATTCCAAAGCATTGTCCGGTGTGCGGCAGGGATACGGAAATCCGGCAGGTAGATGAGGTTCGCTCATTGTACTGTACCAATCCGGACTGTCAGGCAAAAACCATTAAACGGTTTACGCTGTTCGTAAGCCGGGATGCTTTAAATGTAGACGGCTTGTCAGAGGCTACCTTGGAAAAGTTTATCGGGGCCGGGTTTATCCATGAGTTTGCAGACATTTTCCATTTGGATCAGCATCAGGAAGGGATCGTAGAAATGGAAGGCTTTGGCCAGAAATCTTACGATAATTTAATTGCTTCTATTAAAAAAGCTTCCCATACGAACCTGTCCAGAGTGATTTACAGCTTGGGAATTGCCGGGATCGGCCTTGCCAATGCTAAGGTTTTGTGCCGGAAATTCCGGGGTGATTTTGACGCTATGCGTCATGCATCTCTTGAGGAGCTGCTGGAAGCTGACGGGATCGGAGAAGTGCTTGCAAAGGCCTGGGTAGAGTATTTTGAAAACGAAGAAAACTGCCGGCAGGTTGACCGGCTGTTAGCAGAACTTACACTGGAAAAGGAAGAAACTGTTTCTGAGGAAGAGGCAATATTTTCCGGAAAGACCTTTGTGATAACAGGAACGCTGGAACACTTTTCCAATCGGAAAGAGCTCCAGTCGTTGATTGAGGCCAAAGGCGGAAAGGCGGCCGGATCCGTATCGGCGAAAACCAGTTATCTGATTAATAATGATACTGCCAGCAATTCTTCCAAAAATAAAAAGGCGAAAGAATTAGGAATTCCTATTTTATCGGAACAAGATTTTATCCGGCTTTTGGAAAATGAAAATAAACAGGAATAAGGAGAAATGACATGCCCATTAAGATACAGAAGGATTTGCCAGCCAAGGCAGTTTTGGAGTCAGAGAATATATTTGTGATGGATGAAGACCGGGCATTAAGCCAGGACATCCGTCCTCTTGAAATATTGATTTTAAATTTAATGCCAATAAAAGAGGATACGGAAACCCAGCTTTTGCGGGCATTGTCCAATTCGCCTTTGCAGGTAGACTGTACGTTTTTAATGGTTTCCAGCCATGTGTCAAAGAATACTTCCAGAAGCCATTTGAATCAGTTTTATTTCCATTTTGAGGACATCCGGCAAAAACGGTACGACGGTATGATTATTACTGGGGCGCCAGTGGAACATATGGAATTTGAAGAGGTGCATTACTGGGAAGAGCTGAAAGTGATTATGGAGTGGAGCAAAACTCATGTAACATCTACGATGCATATCTGCTGGGGAGCACAAGCAGGACTTTATTACCACTACGGGATACCGAAATATCACAGAAAAGAAAAGCTTTCCGGTATCTATGAACATGAGGTTTTGAACAGGAAGATCCCATTAGTAAGAAGCTTTAACGATACATTTATGGCGCCTCATTCCCGATTTACTGAAGTGCGCAGGGAGGATGTGCTGAAACATCCAGAACTGACCATAGTGGCAGAATCAAAGACAGCGGGAATTTTTTTAGTAATGAGCCGTGATGGGAAGCATATTTTTGTACAGGGCCATCCTGAGTATGACCGGATGACCTTAAATGGGGAATACCGGCGTGATTTGGAAAAAGGAATGCACCCACTGATTCCCTGCAATTATTATCCGGATGACGATCCGGCTGAAATCCCTGTCCTTAGCTGGAGAAACACCGGAAATACGCTTTACAGCAATTGGCTGAATTTTTATGTGTATCAGATCACCCCATATTTGCTGGAAGAATTGTAGGGAGGCTGCAGTTTTGGGCTGAATAACAGCATGACAGGGAAGTTTTTTGGGGGCTCGAAAACAGAACTTGACAAACCGATGGATTCATCGTAAAATATCAAAATATTTGCTTTTTCTGCTGCTGTTCCCTGCCCACTGAGGGGATTGATGCAGAAGAGGAAATCAAAGTGTGTTTGAAATTGTTCTTTGCCGGAAAGGATGTGCAGATGGCAGGAATCAATATTCAGGTTCTCGTTAAGAAAACAGACAGAACAAATTTGAGCTGAGGGTACGCGGATTTGCGGCACCCTCCTCTATTTTTTTCAGACAGCACACGAAAACAGAAAATATACATTAGGAGGCAGGAAATATGAATAACAACAAATTTTTGTTTGAAGAAGCACCAGTACCGAAAGCAGTAGCAACCATGGCAGTTCCTACTATTATTTCCATGCTGGTAGTAGTGATTTACAATATGGCAGATACATTTTTTATCGGTAAGACCAACGATGCCATGCAGGTAGCAGCCGTTTCATTGGCTACCCCTATTTTTATGGTGTTTATGGCATTGGGAAATCTTTTCGGAATCGGCGGAAGCTCAGCAATTTCCAGGGCCCTGGGGGAAAAAAGGCTGGATCGGGCAAAAAATATATCATCCTTTTGCGGTTATGGCTCTATCGGTTTAGGTATCATAATGGCAGCCGCTTTTTTGCTGTGGATGAACGGCATTTTAAAGATGATAGGAGCAAGGGAAAATACGTTTCAGTACGCCAAAGAATACTTGACGTATATTTCCTTAGGCGGTCCGTTTATTATGTTTGGGACAGCGTTTGGAAATATCCTTCGGGGAGAAGGGGCGGCAAAAGAGTCTATGATTGGAAATTTAATCGGGACGGTAACGAATATTGTGCTGGATCCCATTATGATTCTTGGTTTTGGATGGGGTGTTATGGGAGCGGCAGTGGCTACGGTAATTGGGAATATAGCAGCATGTCTGTTTTACCTGATGTATTTTTTAAAAAAGAAAACCAGCTTGTCTATCCGCTTTCAGGATTTTAAGATGGGAGATGGGATTGCCTTTGGAGTCATGACCATCGGAATTCCGGCATCATTAAATAATATCTTAATGAGCTGTGCCAATATTGTTTTAAATAATGTACTGGTCCAGTATGGGGATGAGCCTGTGGCAGCTATGGGGGTAGCCATGAAAGCCAATATGCTGGTGGTGCTGTTACAGATTGGATTGTGTGCCGGGATTCAGCCTTTAATCGGATATAATTACGGCGCCAAAAACAGCAGGCGGTTAAAGAAAGTATTCCGGTTTACCGGTCTTTGCGCCGTTATAATGGGAACCATCCTGACGATCCTGATGGTAATAGCAAGAGAGGCTGTAATTCGGGCCTTTATCAATGACAGTCTGGTAGTGGACTACGGCATCCAGATGGTAATTGCCCTTCAGTTAACCGGACCAGTAGTGGGAATCTTGTTCCTGTGTATTAACACAATTCAGGGAATGGGAAAAGCCCTTCCTTCTTTGATTTTGACTATCTGCCGTCAGGGGCTTGTATTTATCCCTTTGGTATTCCTGTTAAACCGGCTGTTCGGACTTGACGGAGTTATCTATGCCCAGGCTGCTGCAGATGTGATTTCCATTATTCTGTCTGTTATTATCTGCTTAACGATTTTTAGAAGCTTGGATCAGCAGATCAAAACAGAACAGGAACAACTGATATAGCATAGGCGGAAAACTGTAAAAAAGCCTTGATAAATGGATCAACATGGCTTATACTTGAGTGTGTTTAAAAAGGCTTCGTTTTATATTTAAAAGATACAGTTTTACCTTGTTTTACGTGCATTATGCTGCCGTGAACAGCCAAACTGTAAATAGTAGTATATGAATACTCCCAGAAATTCCCCTTATTGTTCCTGCGGCTGATTTTCCGGGAGTATTCAGCATAGATGCAGGAGGATGGAAATGGCGATTTTATTTAATCATGAAACACAAGTGTTTACTTTGCAGACTAAAAATTCCGCATATCAGATGAAGGTTGCAGAGTATGGCGTGCTGCTTCACCTTTATTACGGAAGACGGATTGACGATTGTGATCTTTCCTATTTAATTCAGCGCACAGACAGGGGATTCTGCGGGAATCCTTATGAAATGCGGCAGGACAGGACCTTTTCCCTGGATTATTTTCCACAGGAGTATTCCTGCTTCGGAATCGGCGACTACCGGGCTGACTGTGTGAAAATTGTAAATGCAGATGGAAGCTGTGCGGTAGACTACCGTTATCGTTCCTATCAGATAAAAAAAGGAAAATATACATTAGATGGACTTCCTGCACTCTATGCAGAAGATGGACAAGGGGAAACCCTGATTATTGAGATGGAAGATCATCATACCGGGATGAAACTGGAATTATATTATGGGATTATAGAGGATTCTGATGTGATTACCCGGGCGGCCAAAATTATCAATGGCGGGGAACGTGAGGTATTGGTGAAACGGGCCATGTCCATGTGCCTGGATTTTAACCATGACAATCTGGACTGGATTCATTTTTACGGAAAGCATACTATGGAACGTGAACTGAGCCGGAGCCGGGTGATTCATGGCTGCCAGTCCATTGGATCGGAACGGGGAACATCCAGCCATCAGCATAACCCATTTGTAATTCTTTGTGATCCGATGTGTACTGAAGACAGCGGGGATTGTTATGGGGTAAGTTTAGTTTACAGCGGTTCGTTTCTTGCAGAGGCAGAAGTGGATCAGTTCCACCAGACCAGACTTGTGATGGGAATTTCACCAGAGCAGTTTACCTGGATGCTGAAGCCGGCAGAAAGTTTCCAGACGCCGGAAGCAGTCATGATTTTTTCTGGGAACGGATTTACCGATCTTTCTCATAAATTTCATCATATGGTTTCTGCACATCTGCTTCGCGGACCCTGGGCTAAGAAACGGCGCCCGGTTTTGATTAATAATTGGGAAGCTACTTATTTTAATTTTAATGGGGAAAAGCTGTTTCACATAGCAGAAGCCGCAAAAGATCTGGGTATTGAGATGCTGGTTTTGGACGACGGATGGTTCGGAAAGCGGGACAGCGATTACAGCGGACTGGGCGACTGGGTGGTAAATGAGGAAAAACTGGGAGGCACATTAAAGGAACTGGCAGAGCGGATCAATGGATTGGGAATGAAGTTTGGAATTTGGATAGAACCAGAAATGATTTCAGAAGACAGCAATCTTTACCGCTGCCATCCTAATTGGTCTATGCGGATTCCCGGAAGACCAGGAAATATAGCCAGAAACCAGTTTGTCCTGGATTTTTCGCGGCCGGAAGTAGTAGATGAAATTCAGGATATGATTTTTAAGATTTTAGATGAAGTAAATATTGAATATATTAAATGGGATTTTAACAGAAGCATTTCCAATTATTTTTCTGCCGTTCTCCCCACTGGCCGGCAGGGAGAAATCGGTTATCGGTATATGATAGGGCTTTACCGCTTTTTAGAAAATCTGGTATCCCGTTACCCCCACATTTTACTGGAAAGCTGCAGCGGAGGAGGAGGACGGTTTGATTTCGGGATGCTGTACTATAGTCCGCAGATTTGGTGCAGCGATAATACAGATGCAGTGGAGCGGCTGAAAATCCAGTATGGAACCACATTTGGATATCCGATTTCTTCTATCGGTTCCCATGTTTCAGCATCCCCCAATCATCAGACAGGCCGCATTTCTCCCTTAGAAACCAGAGGAACGGTGGCTATGGCAGGAACCTTTGGCTATGAACTGGATCTGAGCATTTTAAGTGAAGAAGAGAAGGAGATCATAAAGCAGCAGGTAAAAGAATACAAAAAACATTATGAACTCATTAACAGAGGAGTTTATTATCGTCTGTCTTCTCCTTATGGGGAATGCCGGGCGGTGGCCTGGTCTTTTGTTTCCAAAGATCAGGAGGAATGCCTGTTCTGTGCGGTTATGACTTGCCTCCAGTCCAATCCGGACGGTGTCATTATCAAGCTGAAAGGGTTAAATCCAAAGAAACAGTATCAGGCAGGGGAACAAGTTTATTCAGGGGAAGCCTTAATGTATGGCGGCATTCTTCTTCCGGTGCCGAAAGAAGAATATCAGTCATGGAGATACCATATTAAAGCCGTAGAGTAGAAAGTTCGTTCGCTCCCGCCGTTTTGCAGTTTGGCTGTTATGCTGGCCTTTCAGAAAGGAATATGTGGCAGAGCAGCAGAAACAGGCCATATAAACCGCTTAAGGAAATAATTTTTAGTGCCGTTCCGAAAAATGCCAGGGAAGCCCCAGGCGCTAACGCTTTTGGAAGGAAGAGCATGGAATAGTT
The DNA here is from genome assembly GCA_022796475.1 of Lachnospiraceae bacterium. Taxonomy (GTDB): domain Bacteria; phylum Bacillota; class Clostridia; order Lachnospirales; family Lachnospiraceae; genus Caccovicinus. Next base: position 10,711 of record JAAWIS010000062.1, read on the forward strand.
CCACAATGCCTGATTTGTCCAAATTGCAGCAGACAGAAGGATAATGGGTTTTCCCAGCATTTGAATTCCGTCCCATGTAAAAGGGACAAACCGGTGAAGCGTGATGAGATGCCAAAAGGCTAAAAACATTTCACTGGCTAATATGCCCCACAGATAGGCTTTCATTCCCAGTACGGGAATCCCTAATAGGACAAACACCAGGCGCAGGCAGAGAGAACATACATTTTGTATAAAGGTAGCAGGGGTTTTTCCAAGGCCGTTTAGGATGCTTCCTAACGTAGTTGCCAGATACATGAAAGGACACAGCCAGCCTAAGACCCGAATATAAGCTCCGGCAGCAGGACTTTGGAATACGCTGCTTCCCAGTTCCCGGCCATAGAGGAAGAAAATTCCAGTGCATAAGATTCCCATATAAAGGCTGTAGCGAAGAGCCATGGAGATAGCAGAGGAAATCTGCCGGCTGTCGCCTTCTGCCTGTGCCTGTGCCACTGAGGGCAGAAGAAGAACGGCCATGGAATTGGTAATTGCGGAAGGGAACATAATAAAGGGAAGAGCCATTCCCGTTAGTACCCCGTAAATGGAAAAAGCCTGGCTGCTGCTTAAACCATAAGCAGTCAGACGGTTTGGAATCCAGATAGCCTCGGCGCTGGCAAGAAGATTTAGCACAAGACGGTTTCCCATTAAAGGAAGAGCAAGAGCCAGAAGGGGAAGGGCGTAATGTGTCCAGCGGAAGGAGTCTTCTTGCGTATCGGTATACCAGGTGCAAAAGCTGACAGCAGATGCTTTGTCAGCTTTTTTTGCAGCTTCAAGTGCTTTGCCAGGCTTATGGCTTGGAACGTATTGGGAATGAAGGGCAGCCCATGTCTGTTTTTTTGCCGGAGGGAATGCCATAAGGCAGAATAAGGTAAAGGCAGCCGATGCCATTTCTCCGATTAAATGTCCATAAACTGCCAGAGATACAGTGATTTCCTTCCCGCTTTGCTGCATAACCTGTACAATGCCAAAAACTGCAGTCATGCGGATCACTTGCTCAGTTACCTGGGAAAAAGCGGGAACATGGGATTTTTGCATCCCATAGTAATAGCCGTTAATACAGGCATGCAGGGCAGCAAAAGGAACGGAAAATGCCATAATCAGCAGGTAAGGTTCGCAGCGGGGCTCTAACAAAAGATACCGGGCAATAAAGGGAGAAGTATGATAAATAAGAAAGGCAAGGAAAAAGGATAAGGTTAAGGAGATCAACAGGCCGGTGCGAAAGACAGCACGGCCTTTTTTTTGATTGGAAGCAACATACTGAGAAAGGGCAGTCTGGATGGATCCGGCACATAAGGCAAAGCAGATGCCGAATACCGGATGGACCATGTTATAAATGCCAAGCCCCTCTGCACCGATGGTTCTGGACATGAAAATACGGTAGAAAAAGCCCAGAATCCGGCATAAGAAGCCAGTTCCGGTAAGCAGCAGGGTGCCGGTGAGAAAGGCGCGTTTTTTAGGGGAGAGGGAGAAGAAGGGCTGTTTCATAAAAACTCCGAGAAAGGGGAAAATTAGTATAAGTTTATGTCAGGGAGAGGGGGGATAGAACTGGGGAGGTAATTAGGCATTAGGTACAGAAATTAATCAGTGAAAGGAAGGACAAGTAAGAATGAATGAAAAATAGATAGGAATTATTTTCCGGATAGGGTATAATGAAGGTAAAAGGTTATATGGTTGAAAACAAGAATGTTATCTTTTTGTTCTTTTATCGTTTAGGGAGGAAATTATGGATAAGAAGGTGGGGATGCAAAAAAGAATAGAGGAAGTGATAGAATTTGCTTCAAAAAATAATGACAAGGTAGGTTATAATATTGCTGTTGATATTTTGAAAAACCCGAATAATTTTTTGGAAGGAACAGGATTATTAGAGGCATTAGAAGAGTTAGAAAAAAAGGGAATTACTATTGAGCGGGAAAATGATGAGGATTATCTGGCAGAAGAACCAGGAGTGGATTTGTTTATTCCGGCAGAAGTTAAGATTGGTCAGATGTCTTTAAATATAAGTAATCTTATGGAACGGCTGGAAAATGATGAGATTGAATTGGCGCCTGAGTTTCAGAGAAACGGGAATTTGTGGTCATATGGACAGCAAAGCCGTTTGATTGAATCATTGATGCTGAAAATTCCCATTCCGGTTTTTTATTTTGATGCATCGGATGAAGAACGCTGGGTAGTCATTGATGGAAGACAAAGGCTGACTGCTTTTCGCAATTATTTAGTCGGTACACCATCAGAAAACGGAGAAGGATGGATAAAGAAAAGGCTGGAAGGACTCCAATATCTCAGAGATTTAAACGGCCTGACCTTTGATGAACTTCCCAGACAATATAGCAGAAGGATAAAAGAAACATCGGTTATTGCCTATACGGTAGAAAAAGGAACTCCAGATGCAGTTGTTTTTAATATATTTCAGAGAATCAATACAGGAGGTGTGCCTCTGTCGCCTCAGGAGATTCGCCAGGCACTGTGCCATGGGAAAGCTACAGATTTAATCGGGCATATGGCAGAAAGCCCGGAATTTATTATGGCAACCCAAAAAGCCATTTCTTCGGAACGAATGATGGACAGAGAGTATGCAACACGTTTTTTAGCGTTTACAGAGCTGGATTTTCGTACACAATATAAAGGAAATATTGATAATTTCCTGCGTTATGCTTTGCGCACAGTAAACGGTTATGATATAGAAAGAATAAAAAAGATAGAGGAAGATTTTAGACAGATTATGCTCTACTGTGCTAAAATTTTTGGAAGACTAGCCTTTCGCAAATACAATGAAAATGGGCGAAGGGGACCAATGAATAAAGCCATATTTGAATTGTGGTGTGTATGTTTTAAAGGGCTTACAAAAGAACAATTAGAAAAAATTGTATTAAATAAAGGTGAGTTTTTAAAACAATTTGGAAGTTTGCTGAAAAATGATGAGTTTAATTTATTATTGAAAGCAGGAGATGAATATTCTACCATTCGAAGAATTGATATTGCTCGAAAATTAATGGAGGGATTTTTATGATAAAAGAGATTCATATAAAAAATTTTAAATGCTTTGAAGAATTATCATTACCTGTCAAAACATTAAATTTATATAGTGGAATTAATGGAATGGGAAAATCCACGATAATTCAGAGCTTACTTTTGCTCAGACAGACATTTCAGCTGGAAGAATTAGAGAATGGGCTACGGTTAAACGGCAGATATGTGCAATTAGGAAACGCACAGGATGTATTATATGAAAAGGCGCAAAGTGAATGGATAGAACTGGGATATAATGATGAAGAAACGGAATATTGTTTTCGCTATCAGTATATTGTAGATTCTGATTTTTTGCCATTAATAGAGAAAAAGGGTAAATTGTTAAAAAAGGATATTTGGGGAAATTGTTTTACGTATTTGTCTGCATATCGAGTAGAACCTCAAAATTTATATGGGATTATTAATGAAAGGGAATTAACAAACAGAGAATTTGCAAATAATGGAGAATATGCTTTTCAATATTTATCGAAACAGGGTAATATTGATGTTGAAAATGAAAAAATCCTAAATCCAGATATTGCTGAAAAAAATCTGGCAAATCAAATCAGTGCCTGGATGGACAAAATTGCACCGGGAGTTATGCCTCAAATTTTACTTAATCTGAAACAGAGAAATGCAGAAGTGCGTTATGAATTTCGGGAAGGAAGATATAAAACAAATTCATATAAGAGTGTAAATGTAGGTTTTGGTATCACATATGTACTTCCGCTGATTATTGCCGTTGTTTCAGCGAAAAAAGGGGATATTGTTATGATTGAAAATCCAGAAGCACATATTCATCCGGCAGGGCAGCGGGTTTTGGGAGAATTGTTGGCCTGTGCAGCAGCAGGAGGGGTTCAGTTATTTATAGAAACCCACAGTGATCACATATTAAATGGAATACGATTATCCGTAAAAGAAAAGAAGATTAACCGTGAAGATGTGCAGACCGTATTTTTTTATAAAGATGACGAAGATGATTTTAAGCATAAATATATTTGTCCGCAGATTTTTCAGGATGGCCGGATGGATTGCTGGCCGGACGGTTTTTTTGATACATGGGATAAAGCGCTGTATGATTTAATTTAAGGAGTGTTTATGTATCTAAATGAAAAAGCATGGCAGGTACAAAATGATAATCAGCATGTGATAAGTGAGGCAATAAAACAATTTTTACAGGTATATGCTGTTTTGGCAAAGAGATATCATCAGTATAGTATATATGTTCCTTCTAAAGATGAGCCTTATTTACGCAGTATGACTTACAGTATAGGGCAATGGTTAGGAGGAGTTGATAAAGAATATCAAAGATTATATTTAACGTTTTGGAATAAAAGAATGATTTATGATATCAATGATGAATATGCATTTACCTGTAATGGTGAGGAACTGATTGGAGGTACAGAAGCTGCTTTAAACCACTCGTTTATGGTTAGCATAGGTATTGAAGAAAAGTGGAAAAGGGATATTATCGAGGGAAGTTTATACTCTGTGATAGAAGATAAAGAAGAAAAAGCATTTGTCAGCAATGTTTTTAAAAAAGAACAGCTAAATGAACAATTTGATCAAAAAATGCAAAAAATGTTCCATTTGGCAAATAAGCCGAAGAATTATGAACAATTATGGAATATGCGTGAAAGACTATTTCCTCATTTAGAATTCTGTCCATCCGTACAATCTGATTTAACAATGATGGAGGCAGTTTGTTTTGAACAGATACTGAAAAAGCTTATGGAGTTAGAAGAATATACGAACAGATATGGCGGCAGAGAATTTAAACCAGAATATTTGTCAAAAACAACTCCTGAATCGAAAAGAACATTAGATGAATATGCAGGACAGCACACATTTTTTGATAAGGATAAAAAAGGGCATTTAGCAAGTTGGCATATGCGTTTTACTGGCGGGATTCCAGGGCGGATTTTTTTTGAGCCTAAGTATAAAGATGATAAAATTCTTGTTTGTTACATTGGTGGAAAGCTGCCAAATGCTACATATAAATAAAATAAAAAACTTTATTCACCTACTTGATACCAGCGGGAAGACTCTTCTTGCGTATCGGTATACCAGGTGCAAAAGGGGCTGTCGGGAAATAGATAGCCCCTTCAATTTTTTATTACTTTTTGAGCATAGATGATAAGTCTGAATCAAATTCTTTCATTTTGTTTTCCTGATTGAAGAAATGGAACCCCCATATCTTATAATCATTATCGTCCGCAAACATAGTTACAGGAATAGCCTTGTCTTTCATCTGAAGCAGAAATTTTTCTTTTCCAACATCTTTTTCTAGAAGATGTGTACCTTTAGGCTCAATGAATATCTGTAGCTGTTCAAAGCCATCTGTTTTGTCTTGCTGCAGGAACAAAACGTAGTCTGGTTCAAAGCGTTCACCATCCTCAAAGGAATAGATGTGAAACTCGCGCTCATTTCGGATGAGATATATTCGATTGTATATTTTTTTTAAATCATTTACATATTTACGGAAATAGGCGACAAATGCCTTTTCTTCCGAAGTGCCATAATTATCTGTATAAACAAACCAGTCCTCAGTAGAGAGATCAATCTTCCAATCGTTTTTTACAGATGGATCGTTCTGAGAAATACCGATGCCGCCATCATGGGGAGCGGTATAATTAACAGTTTTATTGTGGAAGATATCTCGTATATTTCTCCCCCAAAATTCAGTGGTTCCTTTGTAAGTTTCTTCAATTGTAGAAATGGAAGCAGCAATTTTACCAAGAACATAGAATATAGCAGCATACAGAGTTTCCATTGTAGGTTGCTCATCTTTGCTTTGAATATGGATTCTGACAGAACCAAGATAATTTTCGTCGGTAATAAACTGACGTGTGGATGTAATATTAGGAAAGTAGGTTCTTAAGGTATTGAATTTGTAAATCGGATACTTCATCAGAACCTTATTCACAACTGCATAATTTATTGCTGCTATTTCTTTTATGGTCATAAGTGCAGTTTTCAGTTCAATCGTAGAATCGTTTGTACCAGAGTTTCCCATCATAATAGCATCCACTCCTGACATTCCGGTAGATATTCGGAAATGATAGAAATCATCCTTGATTGAGGGAGTAAGACCATGCACATCCTTACGGTCTTTAACGACTCTGTCGTTTAGAAAAATTAAACCATGCGTGTAGATATCTTCTGCCTTGAATTCTTCTTTCAGGATGTATTCACGTTGTACAATTTGATCGGTTTCAAGACCAATTTCACGAAGTGCATTCTGTAGCTCTGTAACATAGCGGTGATCATTTTGACAGTGATAATAAAGGGTTTCACAAACACGCAGTTCGCAAGTTATATCTTCATCGTATTTTCTTTGGAACTTGGACTGTTCGTTATCTAATTGAAAAGGGCAATATCTTGCCCCGCGTCCAATAAGCTGTGCTTCTGCAATTGTAGCAGGTGATAATTTTTTACTACCAGATTGCCTTGTTTCGTATAAACGTACAATATCAAACAGATTTAGAACATCCCATCCTTCATCTAATTTTTTGACTTCGAAAATAGCACGATAAGGATTATTTGCATCTTCAAGCGAGTTAAGAAGAATCTGATTCTGAGTAGCATCTTTTTCGTCGTTTACAGAAATACAATGTTCTTCAGAGAAATCATCTCTCAACTCTGCGGCCAAAGTATCAAATGAAATATCATTTTTCGCAAAATAGGAAAATGCTTGTTTCATGATTTCGCTGTTTGTGGCGTTTGAAAGGTTTCTCAGATGTGTTCCGGTCAATTTTGCCATAACCTTAATAAATTCTAACATGAAGTACTTACTGTCAGTGATTTTTGCTGCCTTAAACAGCACAATAGGCTTAATACCAATCCGGTGATCCTGAAATATCTTTAAGCGATACTGGCTGAGAATAAGCGCTTGTAATACTCTTTCCATAACCGTAAGATCTGAACGAAGCGTGATAATATCCTTAGAATATTTATCGTTGTAAAATTTCGCCAGAGCATAGTCAAATATAATCTTGTTCTCATACGCCGCGCGGATTGCCGGATTGCTAAGATCACAAGTAGCGGTAAACTCCAACAAGATATTGTCAGCATTTCTAATGAAGATATTTTTGACTGTCTGTTCCCAAGAATGATAACTGGATTCCTCATTGGCAGACATTTTTTTCGTATCTGCATTTAAATGGTGGGCTTCATCAGAAATCAGTACTACTTTCTGCTCATCAAAATCATCAAAGGATATTCCATTTTCTTTTGTCATCCATATATCCATATGGAGGCCTTGGGTGGTGGCAAAGCAAATATTAATTGCATCTTTATTTGCATATTGGAAATTAGTTACCTGATTAATTCGGATTTGCTCACCATCTAAAACAATATCATCAATAAATAGATACTTTGAAGATGCCGGATTACAAAAGTTTTCCCGGGTTTTCTCTACAATGTTTGAAAGGTTAACAAAGAACAAGAAATTACGATAACCTTGTTTGTATAGATAAAGCATCAGTCCCGCCATAATCAGCGTCTTTCCGCTTCCTGTAGCCATATGGAATAAAACCTGGGTAGGTCGGAAACGGCTACTGTTTTCAAAGTATGTTATAAAGTTTTCAAATGCCTGTTTTTGGTATGGACGTAGCTCAAAACCTGGATTTAGGTTATCTGAAATATAGGGTGGTAGAGCCGCAATGCTGCCATATTCACGCAGGGCATCTATTTTCTCATATAAAAATGCCATCGCTTATTCCTCCCTGTAAAAGCTTTTTGTAAAAGTCTTATCCTCTTTTGAGATATTAAATTCTGAATCATCGATATCACAATAGTTTACATATAATAGATTTTTATCCAAAATCTCCATAAGGAAACGTTTTTTATCTTTTAAAGAGAGTGCATTATAGTCATCTGCTGCCGCTGCAATATTGGCAGGATTTACTTTGTAGCTGATAAAACCTGACTTTATTATTTTTTTGTATATGTTTGCCAATGTATGTTCATCTGTTGCTGCTTCAATCTCTTCAACAATGGTCTGATTCAGTTTTGCCAGCTCACAGTAAACAAATGAACCACCACCCTGCCAATTAACTATTTGAGAAATACCGCCTTGCTCTCCAGCAATTACCTTTTTTAGCCGGCGAATGACAAATGTATGTATATAATCCATCTGTTCAACTCCAATATAGCGAAGGTGTTTTTTGTGTGCTACAGCACAAGTAGTTCCTGAGCCAAGAAAAAAATCAAGCACTAAATCTCCAGGCTCTGTTGCAAGATCAAAAATATAATTGAGCAGCAGTTCGGGTTTTGGGGTTGAGAAAAGGCTTGTTACAGGAATATCTGGGAATAAACTTTTCTGTTCATATTTTGCTTTTCTGGTATGCCCAGTTAAATCAAAGTTAGTCCAATGATTGGAAGGCGGTAGCCCTTCCATATCACATAAATATGTTCTTCTTATAACTCGTGAATAATCCTCCGAAAAACGAAGCTCTCCGGTAGAAAACTTCTCATCCATTGTTTCTTTCGACCACCGCCAACCATTGGCAGGGTGCTTAATTATATTGCCGTTTGGTGCAGTTATATTGAATTGTAGGTTAGGACGCAATCCAGGATTATTAACTGGATTACCATCAAACCAGGGACCCTTAGGATCATTATCGGGATTTTTAAAATGTTTTCTTTTTTCAGGATCATTTAGGAACTTTGGCTTCCAGTTAGGTTTTTTGGAATAAACTAGAATATGATTTACATCTTCCGAAAAGGTTAAAGCATTATTATTACTATTATCTGAATGTTGCCACTCTATTTCTGTAATAAAGCATTCCCTTGTAAAAATATCGTCGCACAATACCTTTAAATAGTGCACTTCTACATCGTCAAGTGTGATCCATATGGATCCATCATTTGATAAAAGACACCTGGCCAATTCCAAGCGGTTCTTCATAAATACCAACCATGAAGAATGATGAAAGCTATCATTATAGTTAAAACCATCAGAACCTGTATTGTAAGGCGGATCGATATAGATACATTTAACTTTTCCTTCAAATCTTTTTAGCAGAGAAGCAAGAGAAAGTAAGTTATTACCCTTAATGATTAAATTATCATTTTCCATAAACTTAATCATATTTTCTTTTCCAGATGCTGAGTATCTTGTAGCATTGCTGAGAACTTTGGGAAAAAGAAGTCTGTCAATTGCATCAGGAGCAAGCAATTCATTATAGAAGATTTCATTGCGGCGCTGGTCTTCCTTTGTTTGTCCGCCTTCAAGAATGCAATCCCGATAAGGAAATACAAGTTCAATGCATCCTGTGGAAGAAAGATTTTCTCCCGTTTCATCAACAAGGCCGATCCGATTTTTGAAACGGGTATAGCTGTCTGGTAGAAACTGACGGTTATTAATTATCCACGCAAATTCTATCTTGTCAAACACTTTAACACCATTTACATCCGTAAAAAAGCGAGCATGTGTTCTTGCATTTGCAAGAAGGAGCTGGATCAGTTGCTTGTCCATCTTCATAGCAGCTTCATATACTGAGTTACGCAAGAACGTACCATCTTCGGCAACAAATCTCCTATCTGATTTCAATATCGTTAGTACTGTTTCATAAAAGTTTTCCATTGTATTTATTTCCTTTATCTATGTAAGATGTATTTTCAGAACCTTTGGTTTATTTTACTTTAAAAAACTAATGAAATCAATGATGTTTTTCTGGAAGTTACAAGAAATGATGTAATACATTATATTGTATCATAATTGCAATTTGCAACAATTTTTTTATATTTAAAGGGCATATGTGTGGAGGAAATCACAGATTTTATAGTTAATGATTAGGTGCACATTGAAACTTGCAACTAAAAATAGTTGCAGTTTTGTTGGAGGATGTGTACGATGAGAGTAATAGGAGGATATGCCATGGCACATCAGATGCCTATGGATCGTTATATTGAGGAAACATTGGAGAAATCTCCGGCAGCACAGTAGAATAATCTTTACAGGGTTGCCGGTTAATCCCCCTTTTGCCTGCTAATCTCTTTCAAATCATCAATGGCCATTTCAATATCTAATGTATGAAATCCCAGCCAACAATCATTCATCGTTTGGGCATCAGCGATTTTGTATATTTCACGGCTGGATTCATTTGTATAGTAATGCCAGTAGCGGTAGAGATACCCTGTCCAGTACATGATTTCCACTGGATAAACAGTGCCAGCCTTTTTCAGCCCATTTACTTCATCATTTAATTCTTCAAGAATATATTCTTCACCTGCCCACTGCAATCGATCATAAATATCATCAAGGGCAGCGGCGGCCTTGCTATTCATAAAAGTTTCGATAAATATAGGACAATCATATCCGTTTTTTAATGCCAATTCAAACAATCGTCCTTGTATATCACAAAGTTGACGTTTATCAAGAGAGAGAGTTTTCATTTTATTCACCAGCCTTTAATATTTCATCAAAAAAACGGCCTTCACGGCGGTATTTCCGACAAATTTCATTTGCCATTGTAATGCCTTTTTGGCGATTTGCTTCACTTTCTTGCTTTAGTTTATCCCGATCATAAGCAGTAAGCCCCTGTTCGTCAATAATTTTTATTTGTTTGCAGGATTTTTCTGTTAAAACTTCCAAGTAATTTGTGTATGATAAGAGTTAACATATTTTTTTGATTTTAATGCCATGTTTATTATAACGTATGAAATAACAGAATACAATAAGCGATAGTTTGAAAATGAAAGATGAAAATATAAGAAATGTCCATTCTTACGCATCCCATTCCAAAGCTGTGAGAATAGAGGAGTAGAGGGAAAAAATTTGGCAATACTGACCAATAGACAGGACCATAGAGGCAGTTTGGAATGGATTGAAAAAAATTCCTTCCAGGCAGAATTTGCACGCACAGGAATCTGCTCATTAAATACGTTCTAGAGCGTGTCTGAAAATTCATTCCCGCCATTTGCACCTTCCACTTCGCGGTATATTTGGGCCAAATTCAGTCAGCATAGCCCACTATGCCTCCTTCATTTGGCCGAAATCTCCCACGAAGTGGAAGGCACATCTGATGGAAAGCA
>JAAWIS010000063.1 GCA_022796475.1 Lachnospiraceae bacterium
TGATTCCAATAATGTGATATATTATATATTATTGCCATCTACCATCTATATTTCCTTTACATCATATTTTATGTAATAATGGATAACTATGTATTATCCACCCCAATACCCCCACCCCACCGCTAACAAATAGTAATGTTCAAACATTCCATTGCATCACCAGCCACCATAATCCGGCATTTAAGCTCCAAAGAAGTTTTTGCCCCCCATCCTTCTGCAAGAAACTGGAAGGATGGAGATGTGACCTACGATGAATGACACTACATGGCAGCGCCACAAATCTAGTGTTCTGACACGTTTCCATTTTGTCAAATGACTTGCCTGAATTTCTATCTGCTGCGTTGTTGTCGGGAGGCGATGCCACCGCACCGCCTCCCTCCGCCGCCTTGCAGACTGAACATTCATTCTGCATCATTTAGCTGAAAGTAAATGTGTCAGAACACTAGGATGCAACATTGAGTTTCTCTCAGTTCACTAAGGACATCCTACTGAATTGAAATACCATTTGCGCAAAAAAAGGCTCCATTTGCGTTCTGCTGATAATGCACCCAACTGTTTTGCCGATAATAAAAATAAGCTGATTCCAAAATTTTTTGTGGCTGGCAGCAAATACACCGTCATCTATAAAAGGCTGACAGTGAAATTTGAAATATCAATTAGCATGTCTTTTCGGAGAAGGAAATCCAGGAAGGAGATAATTTCACTGCACCATACGATAGGATGGTAACTGTTAAACAGAGAGGAGCTGTGAAATGTTTAACATTGCTATATGTGAAGATGAACCGTATATGTTAGAAGAATTACAAAGGAAAGTGGAAAAATATACCATTTTCAAGCAATTGTCTGCAAGCATCAGGACTTGTACATCTGGAGAGGAGCTGTTAAAAGAAAGAGATTCGTTTGATATTATTTTATTAGACATGATGCTTCCGGGGATGAATGGACTGGAGGCTGCAAAACAGATTTCTCCTAAAATCCCTATTATTTTCATTACGTCTTACAGGGAATATGCGGTGGAGGCATTTGATTTCAATACGGTACATTATCTGATAAAACTGGTTACAGAAGAACGTCTTTTTTTAGCACTTAACAGGGCTGTGAATCAAACCAGACAGAAGGATGACCAGGCATTAATTTTTATGAAAAATGGAAAAACGCAGGTTATCTACATCCGCGATATATTATATTGCGAAGTATTTAACCATCAGATTTGTATTCACACAGCACTTGATACCTATGAATATTCCGGTACACTGGATATGTTGGAAGGGAAGCTGGATAAGCGTTTTTTTCGCTGTCACAGAAGTTTTGTTGTCAATATGAGCTGTATTGCAGGACAGGAAAAGGGAGCGGCAGTTTTGACCAATGGGGAGAGGATCTTGATTTCAAGGCGCAGACAGCCGGAATTTATGCAGAAACTACTGAATTTTCTAAAAGATGAGGTGATATGATGGAGCACACCGAAATATTAGCAGCGGGATTTTATCTTTGGTGGTTAGGCATTAATGGCTGTCTTTATTTTGCAGAATTTTCTTTTATACAAAATTTTACAGGAATTCGAATCAAACGGTATTTGGCGCCGTATTTGCTGCTAAGCAGCCTTCTTACCTTTCTCACGATGTACTGCCAAAGTTCCGGCATTTTCAGACTGATTTTGCATACAGGGATTATTATTTGTTTTTCAATTGGTTTATTAGGAATGAAATGGATCCATACGATAGCTCCGGCAGTTATCATTTTGACACTTTTCACTTTTATGGAAGGTTTTCAGACTATTCTGATGCGATGGCTTTCTGGACAGGAAATGGCATTCCGTACTGCTATCGTGATGCAGATGCTCGTGTCAGTTCTGCTGGTTCTGCTGTTTGTCATGACCTTGCATTATATTTCTAACACTTATTCCTATACAGGACAGCAAAGGATTTCTTCCTGTTTATATTCCTTATTTTTGCCGTGTGCATTTATCGTGTGGGTCATTCGCAGTGGTTTGGGACTGGATATGTGGATGAATACCAATGTGGCAGGAGTGATACCCGTTGGCAGAGATTCAAATCATTCAAATTTATGGGCGCTGATCTGGATTCTTGGCGCATGTGCCATCTTTTTTATTATTTTAAAATTAATAGCCAAGATTATTCAATTGTCAGTACAGGAAACGGAACAGAAAGGATTCGAAGCTCAGATAAGAAAACAATCTGTCTATTTAGAGGAAGCCAAAAAGAGAAATGAAACATATCGCAGATTCCAACATGATATCGATAATCATTTTTTGGTGTTGTCTGGCTTGCTGCATGAAAAGAAATATCAGGAGGCAGAAAGGTATTTTGATCATTTGCACAGCGTGTCAGATGAACTGTTGATTGGAGTTGAAACCGGAAATCCTATCGCAGATATTATTTTGAATGAAAAGATCAGTTATGCAAAATCTAACAGCATAAAAGTTAAACACGATATCCGGATCTCTTCCGATTGTCCTGTAGCGGATATGGATCTGTGTATTATTTTGGCAAATGCAATGGATAATGCAATACAGGCATGTATTAAGCAAAGAGCAGAGCATCCTCAGATATGGGTTATGCTTTGCAAGAGGCATCAATTTCTTATCTTTGAAATTACAAATACCGTAGCTGCCGCGTTCCAGACAGTGGAGTATGGAACTGGATTAAAAAATATCAGACATACCGTTGAAAAATATGAAGGAACGATGGAAATAGAAGAAGACAAACATTGCTTTAAACTGACAATACTTTTGTGCTTAAAGCCGCTTACGAATGGGGAAGCGCCGTTTACGGAAACCATCTTGTAACAATGAAATTTTCTCCGATATATTCTATACATGCATGTAAAGTCCAATGGACAGTTTGAAAAAATAATATCGGAGGCAGAGAAGATGGTAAACAATATAAAACCTGGTTATATGAATCCAATGACCACAATGAAAAGCAGTAAAATTGGACAAGGAAAGGCGATTCATTTAGGAGTACTTAAAATGGCAGAAAAGAAGCAAAAATTTTTAGAAGCAGAAAAACAGTCACTCCAAAATTCACTGCTGCTTATGAAAGGAACTTCCGGGGATGGAGGAAGTTCGAAAGAAAATATTGAACTGCTGGAAGAAAAATTAGAAGAAATTACGAATGAAATGAAGATAAACAAACAGGAAGCCACAGAAAAATCAGTAATGAATGGAAGACAGTTGGAAGAAAAAGGCGAGTCTATGATTCGTTATCATTTTGACCGGTATGAAAAAAAGGAGGATAAGGAATCAGCAGGCTGTTACAGAGTAGTCAATGATGATAATGGAAACTACAAAATCGAATTTGACGGGATCCAATGAAACTTAGATAAGCAATTTTGCCCCTTAATATTTTTGGATAAAGTGGCAGGTAACGACTAATATTTAGAAAAACTTTCCCCTGTAAGCTGTCTATCCGGACAGATACAAGGGGAAAGATGTCAAATTTTAAAGGCTATTAGGAAGCTTTAAAGGCTATAGGAAGCTTTTAATTGTACCAAACGTACCATCACAGGTACGATATAAAAAAGAGTCCGGCTTGCCGGACTCTCGCGCCGGAGCGCGTCTGCGTCAGCAGACAGTTTCCTTAGGCGTGAAGTGCGCATCCCATGGAGGGTTTTTGCTTTATAGAACACAATTCCCTATAAAGCAAAAAAGCAGGAAACCTGATATAATCAAGATTTCCTGCCCTTAATCCACATGCAGAAGATGGGAGTCGAACCCACAAGGTGTTTCCACCACACGGACCTGAACCGTGCGCGTCTGCCAATTCCGCCACTTCTGCATTTGCTGCTGCCATGTTATAAGACATACTGCTTTGCTTTTCGCTTTAACAGCAGTGCAGAAGATGGGAGTCGAACCCACAAGGTATTACTACCACACGGACCTGAACCGTGCGCGTCTGCCAATTCCGCCACTTCTGCATGTCTTACTTATGTAAGCAACGTAAATAATTATAATGATTGTCCGGGAATTTGTCAATAGTTTTCGTGAAAAAATTAAGTTTTAGAAAAAAATAAAAAAAGCATAAAATATCAAAATATCTATTGCAAAATTGAAAATCATGTGTTATACTGTTTATCGGTTTGCGGGGTTGCCGGAATTGGCAGACGGGCTAGACTAAGGATCTAGTGGTTGAATGACTGTGTGGGTTCAAGTCCCATACCCCGCACGACAGGAAAGTCTTTTCTTTACAATATTCCCGAAAAAGGAGTTTGCAAAGCAAAGACTTTTTGTTTTTTCAGACAGCATATTCCTGTGTATGTCTGTTTTTGCATCCTCAAAATATTGATACATAAGGAGTGATTCAGTTATGGAAAAATCAAACGTTTACTTTACAGACTTCCGTACCGTTGCATTTGGCGACAGCCTTCCTACAAAGCTGAAAAAGCTGATCAAAAAGGCTGGCATGGATCAGATTAATATGGAAGGAAAATTCGTGGCGATTAAGATGCATTTCGGCGAGCTTGGGAATATCAGCTATCTCCGTCCTAATTATGCAAAAGCCGTGGCTGATGTGGTAAAGGAGCTGGGAGGCAGGCCATTTTTGACAGACTGCAATACCATGTATCCCGGAAGCCGTAAAAATGCACTGGAACATTTGGAATGTGCCTGGGAAAATGGCTTTACTCCGTTAACAGTAGGCTGTCCGGTAATTATCGGGGATGGATTAAAGGGAACAGATGATATCGGGGTTCCGGTTATTGGCGGCCAGTATGTACAGGAGGCAAAGATTGGACGGGCTGTAATGGATGCAGACATTTTTATCAGTTTGACTCATTTTAAGGGCCATGAGATGACAGGGTTTGGAGGCGCCATTAAAAACATTGGTATGGGGTGCGGTTCCCGGGCAGGGAAAACGGATCAGCACAGAAATGGAACACCATGTATTGAAGAAAATCAGTGCAGAGGCTGTAAGCGCTGTCTGAGGGAATGTGCTAATGGAGGTTTGGTGTTTGATGAAGCCTCTAAAAAAATGCGGGTGGATACGGAAAGCTGCGTAGGCTGCGGTCGCTGTCTTGGGGCATGTAATTTCGATGCGATTGAATTCCGTGAAAGCAATGCAAATGAGGTTTTAAACTGCAAGATGGCAGAATATACAAAAGCGGTTGTAGAGGGACGCCCTCATTTCCATATATCACTGATTGTGGATGTATCGCCAAACTGTGACTGCCACGGTGAAAATGATGCGCCAATTCTTCCAAACATTGGTATGTTTGCTTCCTTTGATCCTCTTGCACTGGATCAGGCCTGTGTGGATGCCTGTCTTGCGGCAAAGCCGATGCCAAACAGCCAGTTATCCGATCATATGGAGGATCCGAAGTTTGTGGATCACCATGATCATTTTAAAAATTCAACCCCGGAATCGGAATGGAAAGCCTGTTTAGAACATGCCCAAAAGATCGGATTAGGAAACAGAGAATATGAATTAATTCGGATGTAAGGGAAACTATAATTTTATTTTTTTAATTAATACACTGGAATGATTTCAGAAATAAAGCCTCAGGATGATGATGTCACTGTCTTAGAGCGTGTCTGTATTTTCATTCCAGCCATCTGCACCTTCCACTTCGCTGTATACTTCGGTCAAATTCTGTCAACATAGCCTACTATGCCTCCTTCATTTGGCCGAAATCTCCCTGCAAAGTGGAAGGTACATCTGACAGAAAGCAATTTTCAGACACACTCTGAGGCTGCTTTTATGATCGGATTTAAAATCTGTTTGACTCAGTTTCAGATTATAAAAGCTTTCTTTTCAAATCTATATAGAAAAATTGATTATCTTTTTAGAAAAAGCGGAATGCAATTATAATTCATTGATGGTTTCGGTTATTGCCATGCTGTGAATCCGTTTTGCCGGAATATAATCCGTTTCGGTTCCCCAGGATTGTCCTCGATTTTTGTGCGGAGCCTGCGGATATATACGGTAAGGGAACTATTATCCACATAATTTTCGCTGCAGTCCCAGAGCTTACCTAAAATCTGTTCCGGGGAAAGGATCTGGCCGGGATTTTCCATGAACAAACATAACAATTTATACTCGCTGGCTGTCAGGACAAGCAGCTTCCCCTGTTTCTTTATGGCGAAGGAAAGACCGTTGATTAAGCTCAGATCATCTTCCAGTAAAAATAATCGCTTCATTTGTTATTCCGCTCCTCTTCAAAGTTTATTAGTATCATTATATACGGCATGGCGAATATTAGCAAATACAGAAATTGGTACTCTTTCGGTTCGCAATAGGAAATGTATAAGCATATCCAAAAAGAAAGGGGAACAGCAAAATATAACTGGGTGAATGAATATGGCAAAAAGACCAGCAGAAAATACGACTTCAAAGCTTTTGGTGAAGGGATAAAAGCGGCGTTTCTGTTCTCCTGATTAGGGATAGAGAAACGCCGCGTCTGTATCGTATTCAGTTTTCATTTATTCTTTCTCAATTCAGTGTGCCGGTATTTGGGCTTGCAGGGTTCCGGGCGGCTATCAAGGCTCTTTCCCTCAAAAAGCAGTAAATTGGTAGTGAATTCAGTATGAAAACCTGCTTGTATGCCCGTAAATCAAGGCTTTTTTGAGATAATCAACCATTTTATATTGAATTCGTTATTGCTTCTGCTCCTGAATCCAGCCTTCCAGCCGTTTTCTTATTACAGGAAAGGGAGCAGGGCCAATATCCAAAAGGAATTGATGGAAATCTTTTATCTGAAAATCCTTTTTCAATGCCTGTTCCGCCTTTTTTCTCATATCAGAAAATTCCAGATAGCCCACATAATATTCCAGGTAATTTGTTGGATTATCCACCATTGCCTGATATAGGGCAGTAGCAAGCTGCTGATTGGGATCATCGTAGTACTGATCAACGTACCGGGAAATTTCCGGTATTTTCCAGCCCTCATAATTTACCATGATATCAATATATGCATGAATCCCTAAATTAATAGAAGAATCGGCTGCCAGAAGCTCTGCCATTGAGGAACTCATATTCGGATCCATATGGTAAGATTCATGTTCAACATAAGTGGCCCAGCCTTCTGTATAGGAACTAAAAGAAAGTACATGGCGGAAGGGAGCCGGATTTTGTTCTACAAAATAAGCAGACTGGTATAAATGTCCGGGATACCCCTCATGAGCCAAAGTAGAAAATAACTGTTCCGTTCCGGCAGTGCTGCCTTGATTGATATAAATTGGATTGATGCCTGGGCGATCCATAGGCGGCGTTAAGTAAAAAGCAGGGCTTAATACAGGCTCTAAGGCTTTTGGAACGTAGTGCAGGGAATAATCTTTGCAGATAGGTTCCGGATATTCCTTACAGATCGCTTCCTGGAGATAGGAAAGTATTTCGATTGGATCTGTAAGTGCAAAAGAAGCCTGATCCAGTTGATCGAATAAGTTAGGATCGGACTGGAAAAGTTTTGCAATGGCTGTAACATCATCTTTAATTTGTTTTTCGATGGTTTTTTCCAGTGTATCAATGCTGCTGCATGATGTGGAAGTAGAAGAGTAGACCAAATAGCGGTAATAATCTTTTCCCTTGGGATAGTAGCAAAGGCCACCTTCTATTTTTCCGGTTCCTTTTAACTGTTCCAAGCCTTTTATTAAATTTTCATAAGCAGGAACGAAAGCTTCAGAAACCAGTTGATTGTGACGGCTGATGTAAGATGCTTTTTTTTCCTCTGATAACGAATCTAAACCATCCAGCTTTTCTGAAAACGTACTGGCCAGAATACAGTTTTCCCCGGTTTCCAGATAAGGACTGCAGGATTCCAAAATCCGGTCAATTGCGTCGTCTGACGCTGCCAGCCCCAGGTCTGCCTGTTCCTGCTGAAACGCAAGGAGCTGGCCAAAATAGCTGTCCAGACCAGACAGAAGGGAAAAATAGTCTTCAATATCTTGGGGCGTATAAAAAGCATATTCTGCAAGCAGTACAGGAAGCTGAGCCTGAATTCCAATGGTCGGTGCAAAGGGACGAACATACTGTTCTAAGCCCTCAGCCATACATTCTGTTTCCAGGTAAGACTGCAGGATATCATAATTTAGCTGGCGATCTTGGCTTAAGCTGTTTTTGGGAATTGACTGCAATGTGTTCAGCATTTCCTTTACAGAAGCAGTTTTTTCTTGTAGAGCAGCCAGGGAAACAATTCCATATAAGCTTTCCGGAGGTTCCAGATTCAGCTTTTCCGGATTCGTGACCGTATAATGCAGATCAAGAAGAGAATTTGTAACTGTTTCCCGGAATATTTGATCCGTTAACTCGTCAAATTGTTTTTCATAGGCCAGAGCTTCTTCCGTTTGGTAAGAGGTAGATTTGTCATCCTTTTCTGCCGATAGAAAAGCAAGATTTTCCTGAATCTGGCGGGACACGGACTGAGGAAGATTTGCAATGTCTTCCATGTTGGGATGGGATCCGCATCCCGTTAAAAGAAATCCAGCAGTCAATACAGCAGCGAAAAGATAAGCCGCTGACTTTCGGAAAGTAAGCGGCAGATGGTTTTTATTATCGTGTTTCATATGACTCCCTCCAAATATCCATTTCGCGGCACCAAAGCCTGCTGCCGGATTTTTGTTTCCGAATAACAGAACGGCAAAGCAGAAAACTTTGGAATCCACCTTTAGTATAAAGCATATTCAGAAGAAACACAAGTTAGTCATAGGGATTCCATGTTTTTCGGCTATGTATGGTTATCATACTGTTTGCGCTGGGAAGGTTTGGTCTGAGAGGCCGACAGAATTCATTCTGTATCATTTGGCTGAAAATAAGCGGGATAAGATACGAATAGTTAGGCAGATTTAATTATAATGCTGACCCGCTTATAGATTAATGTAGTAATCAAACCAACCAGCACCCCTTTTAACAAGTTAAAAGGCGCAACTGCAAGAAGCACAAAAGCCATTAAATTGTTGATATGAGGATTAACAGCCGTTCCCATGGCAATCAGGTTATCGATGGGCATATGGAAGGCTTTTGCATAAGCTGGCAGCATAATGTAAGTATTGGTAACGCAGGCAATGATTACCATTGTAATGATTCCGGCAGCTATTCCAAGCATAGCTGACTTGCGGCTCTTGTTACGCTGATAAATCAAAGCAGCAGGAATAGACAGCGAACATGCCTGAACCCAGTTGGAAAATTCGCCTACGCCGGCAGTTTGGGTTCCGCGGAGCACAAGAGAAATCAGAATTTTCAAGGCAGCAATTACAGATCCTGCTACAGGCCCCATGGCAAAGGAACCAATTAACACCGGAACATCACAGAAATCCAGTTTATAAAAGGACGGTGCAAAGGGCACGGGCATCTGAATATACATAAGAAGGCCGGAAAGGGCGCCGAACATAGCCATCAGCACCATGTTTTTAGTAGTCATTAATTTTCGTTCTTGTTTTGCTGTAAGTTCCATCATTTTCCTCCTTTTGCGGGGCGTATTTGGAATACCTGAACACAGACCGTCTATTTGGCGGTACAGGTTCACAATAAAAAAGTCCGGCTTGCTGGACTCGCGCGCCGGAGCGCGTCTGCGTCAGCAGACAGTTTCCTTAGGCGCGAAGTGCCCATCCCCCGGAGGATTTTTGCTTTATAGGACGCAATTTCCTATAAAAAAATGCCCCGGATATTCCAGGGCATGCAGGATACAAATCAAATAAAACATTGATCTTCTCTCATCCAGACTATACTGTCGGTTTCGGAATTTCACCGAATCAACTGCTTTTGCAGGTCGCGGACTATACCGCCGGTAGGGAATTTCACCCTGCCCCGAAGAATATATGTTTTTATGTTTTCTGTGTTTCATTATAAAAGGGAACATTGGATTTGTCAAGATTTCATTTTTCAAACTAGTAAAGTGGAGTGAAATGGTATATAATACTAAACGTATCTGAATGAAAGAATCGGATAAAAACAGATGAAAAGCGGATAAAACCAGGAGGGATATATGCTTACATTAGAGAATCTGTCCTTTGATGTGCCGGACGCAAAAGGTGAAAAGGGGATTATTAAACAGTTAAGTCTGACCATCGAAGAAGGAAAATTTGTGGTTATTACCGGACCAAATGGGGGAGGAAAGTCAACTTTGGCAAAACTGATTGCCGGGATTGAAACGCCAACCGGAGGCCGGATTTATTTTGATGGGGAGGATATTACGGACAAAAGCGTTACAGAACGTGCAAATGCAGGAATTAGCTATGCATTTCAGCAGCCGGTCCGTTTTAAAGGGATCCAGGTGCTGGATCTTCTCCGGCTGGCAGCAAAAACGAAGTTATCAGCCGCCGATGCCTGTAAATATTTATCTGAAGTCGGACTATGCGCGAAAGACTATATTAACCGGGAAGTGAATGCCAGCCTTTCCGGAGGAGAGCTGAAAAGGATCGAAATCGCTACTGTTTTGGCCCGCAGTTCCAGACTGTCTGTATTTGACGAACCGGAAGCTGGAATTGATTTATGGAGCTTCCAAAATTTGATCCAGGTTTTTGAGCGGATGCAGCAGCTTACCAATGGCTCCATTTTAATCATCTCCCATCAGGAGCGGATTTTAAGCATTGCCGATGAAATTGTAGTGATTGCTGACGGACAGATTATGAAGCAGGGCAGCCGGGATGAAATTCTGCCCCAGATTTTAGGAACTGCTTCGGCTGTTGATGCATGCAGCAAGTTTTACCAGGGAGGTAACAGGAGATGATGGATGAAATTCAAAAGACTATACTGGAACAGGTAGCAGATCTTCATGCGGTTCCGGAAGGCGCCTATAATATTCGTGCAAATGGACAAATGGCAGGCCGGAATACCACAGCTAATATTGATATTGTTTCAAAGGAAGACGGATGCGGAATTGATATTTATATTAAACCGGGAACGAAAGACGAAAGCGTCCACATTCCGGTGGTGCTTAGTCAAAGCGGTTTAAAAGAAACAGTGGAGAATGACTTTTATATTGGGGAAGGCGCTGATGTGGTGATTGTAGCCGGATGTGGGATCCATAACTGCGGAACACAGGATTCTGAGCACGATGGAGTTCATCGCTTTTTTATAGGAAAGAATGCCCGGGTGAAGTATGTGGAGAAGCATTACGGAAGCGGCGACGGAAAAGGAGAACGGATTATGAATCCCGGAACCCAGATAACGATGGAGGAAGACAGTTATATGGAAATGGAGATGACCCAGCTAAAAGGGGTAGACTCCACTAACCGTTCTACCACAGCCGATTTGGCAGCCGGAGCAAAGCTGATAATACGGGAACGGCTTTTGACCCATGGATGCCAAAAAGCAGTCAGCAGTTTTGAGGTAAGCTTAAACGGACAGGATGCAAGCGCCAACGTAATTTCGCGTTCAGTAGCCAAAGAAAAATCGGAGCAAACCTTTATTTCCAAGATTAATGGCAATGCGAAATGTGCAGGCCATACGGAATGTGATGCGATTATCATGGATCATGCAAAGATTTGTGCAGTTCCGGAGCTGACGGCCAATAACCCGGATGCAGCTTTAATTCATGAAGCAGCCATCGGAAAGATAGCCGGTGAACAGATCATTAAGCTGATGACGCTAGGGCTTACGGAGGAAGAGGCTGAAGCTCAGATTGTAAATGGATTCCTAAAGTAGATTTTGTTATTTTTCCCAGAAAAGCAGTTTTTTCCTGCAGAAATAATGTTTGTCATAAATCGAACATTGACAGGATAAACTATCTGTGAGAGCATAGAATATAGAAAGGGGACGCTTTGGTGTGGAAGACCAGAAGCTGGAAAACCTTTTAAATCTTGCAATGGATGCTACGCAGGAAGAACGGGAAAAATCTTTGGATCTGGAAACCGGATATAACCCGGAGGAGAAAACCTGGGAAGTGATAATCCGGTATACAGGAAGTTTAGAAGATGTGTTCGCGCTGGGAATCCGCGGGGAAGAACTTTTGGGCGGGTATGCTATCTTATGGATCCCTCAAAGCATGATTTCTACTGTCAGCGGTTTTCCGCAAATCGAATATATTGAGAAACCAAAGAGGCTGTTTTTTGCCGTTTATCAGGCGAAAGCAGCCTCTTGTCTTACTCCGCTGCAGGATGGAGGAATGGGGCTTAGCGGAGCAGGAATTCTGACAGCAGTTTTGGATTCCGGAATCGACTATACTCACCCAGATTTTAGAAATCAGGATGGAACTACACGGATTCTATATTTGTGGGATCAAACTTTGGATCAGATTTATGATGAAGCTCAGATTAACGAGGCTTTAAACGCTCCTTCCAAACAGCAGGCCCGTGAGATCGTACCGTCAGTGGATATTAGCGGCCATGGAACGGCAGTAGCAGGAATTGCTGCAGGAAATGGCCGGAGTTCCCAAGGCCGGTATCGAGGAGTAGCCTACGAAAGCCGTCTTCTTATTGTAAAGCTGGGAGCTGCCCAGACAGACGGATTTCCCAGAACTACCCAATTGATGCGGGCGCTGAACTTTGTCCTTGTAAAAGCAGCAGAGCTGCATGTTCCGGTTGCAGTCAATATCAGTTTCGGGAATACTTACGGTTCTCATGACGGAACCAGCCTTTTGGAAACCTTTATTGATGATGCGGCTGGTTTTGGAAGAAATGTGATTGTGGCAGGAAGCGGGAATGAAGGCATCAGCGGAGGCCATACGTCAGGGCGGCTGGAACAGGGACAGGAAAAAGAGGTGCTGGTTTCCATAGCGCCTTATGAAACTGGTCTTTCCATACAGCTTTGGAAATCTTTTGCCGATCAGTTTCGTATCACCTTAGTTTCTCCCTCAGGGCAACGGCTGGGACCATTTTCAGAAACCATTGGAACCCAAAGATTCCGGTATCAAAAAACTCAGATTTTAGTATATTATGGAGAACCCAGCCCTTATAGCCAGTCACAGGAAATTTATTTGGATTTTATTCCGGATGAAACCTATATTGACAATGGGATCTGGCGGATAAGCTTAGAACCGGTCAAGCTTTTAACAGGAAAGTATGACTTGTGGCTTCCTGCTCACAATGTACGGAATCCATCTACACGCTTTTTATCAGCAGTTCCAGAAACTACGCTTACCATTCCTTCTACAGCCAGAAAAGTAATTACGGTAGGGGCCTATGACCCTTCTTACCAATCTTATGCTGATTTTTCAGGAAGAGGATATACCAGGCTTGATCAGGTAAAACCAGATTTGGCAGCACCTGGGACAGACATTGTTACGGTATCAGCCGGAGGTGGTTATGAGAGCGTTACAGGAACTTCTTTTGCAGCTCCCTTTGTTACCGGAACAGCAGCTCTTTTAATGGAGTGGGGGATTATAAAAAATCAGGATCCTTTCCTTTATGGAGAAAAAGTAAAAGCCCGTTTGCTTCGGGGAGCCAGGCAATTGCCGGGGTTTACAGAATGGCCAAATCCGGAGCTTGGATATGGAGTTTTATGCGGGGGTGACAGTATTTCGTAAAAAAAAATTAAAATTATTTATTTTTTCTATTATATCGACCGCAAAGCAGGCAATTTTCGACTAAACTAAGGAAAAGGAGAGATTGTACTATGAACATTAACGAAGCAACCATTACTCGTATTCGTACTCTGAGCAAAGCACAGAGACTGTCCATGTATGAATTGGCGTACAAGACCGGGATGCCACCTTCTACCGTAAAAAGCATTATGAATGGAAAAAGTAAAAACCCCGGAATCGTAAACATTAAAAAGATGGCAGAAGGTTTAGGCCTTACCATTCGGGAGTTTTACGACGATGATATTTTTGATAATTTGGAACAGGACGAATAATGAGGAACGAAAGAAAAACTGGCTGGTGGCTCCCCGCTTGGGTTGCCGGCCAGTTTTTTCTATGGTATATTTCTTAAAATTGCCAAAAAACAGGCATTAAATGACCAATAAATATAAAAAATAGTACAAGTTACGGGAAATTTGTAGTATACTCTTTATTAGACCAGAAATTGCTGTGCCAAAGACGGCAGCGGTAATTTGGAAACAAAGGAGGAGCGCTGTTATGACGGTTCGCCAACGCTTAGAGCAATTAGAACAGCAGCAGTTAAGTCCCTATGCTGCTCACAGCAGCAGTTCAAAAGGCCGGGATTTTCCGGAACAGCCTTGTGATATCCGTCCAGACTACCAGAGGGATCGGGATCGGATACTGCACAGCAAATCCTTTCGCCGGCTGAAGCATAAAACACAAGTATTTTTAGCCCCGGAGGGGGATCATTACCGAACCCGTTTAACCCATACTTTGGAAGTAGCTCAGATTGCCAGAACCATTGCCAAGTCCTTAAGGCTCAATGAGGAGCTGACAGAAGCGATTGCATTAGGCCATGATTTAGGCCATACACCTTTTGGACATTCCGGGGAAGATGTATTAAACCAAATTTGTCCGGAAGGATTTGCCCATTATGAGCAAAGTGTCCGGGTAGTGGAAAAACTAGAAAAAAATGGAAAAGGGTTGAATTTAACTTGGGAAACGCGGGATGGAATTCGAAATCACAGAACAAGCGGCAAACCTTCTACATTAGAGGGGGCAGTGGTACGGCTGTCAGATAAAATTGCATATATTAACCATGATATTGACGATGCCATTCGTGCCAGGCTGTTTGTGGAGCCAGATCTCCCTGACTGCTACACAGATATCCTTGGCCACAGTGTGAGAGAGCGGCTAAATTTGATGATACATGATATTATTCAAAACAGTATGGAAAAATCTGGGATTTTTATGTCGCCAGGCATGGAGGAGGCTATGAAGGGCCTGCGTGCCTGGATGTTTGAACACGTTTACTGCAGTGAAATTCCAAAAGCAGAAGAATCCAAGGCTCAGCAGCTTATTGTCTTTCTATATGAATACTACTGCAAACATGTGAATAAGCTTCCGGAGGAGTTTCAGATCATGATGAGGCAGGGAGAGAAAAAGGAACGTGTGGCCTGTGACTATATTGCAGGAATGAGCGACCGCTTTGCCATAGATACATTTCAGGAATTATTTGTGCCGAAAGCCTGGAATGTATAACAGCTTCAGATCCCCTCAGTGAACAAGGAGCTTGTATCCCCTGTCCGCTGAGGGGATGAAATGGAGCAGCCAGTTTCGGCAAATGATTCAGAAGGAAAGGAAGAGTTCATGCGTTATCCGGAAGAAGTAGTAGAAGAAATTCGGATGAGGAGCGACATAGTGGATATTATATCCGGATATATAAAGCTTCAGAAAAAGGGAAGCAATTATTTTGGATTATGCCCGTTTCATAATGAAAAATCCCCATCCTTTTCGGTTTCGCCGGGCAAACAGATGTACTATTGCTTTGGCTGCGGTGCAGGAGGAAATGCCATTACCTTTGTGATGGAATATGAAAATTATACATTTGGGGAAGCCTTAAAATATTTGGCCCAACGGGCAGGCATTTCCCTGCCAGAACCGGAATACAGCAAGGAGGCAAGGGAACAGGAAGATTTAAAACGGGTACTGCTGGAGATTAATAAACTGGCGGCAAATTATTTTTACTATCAGTTAAAGCAGCCTTACGGAAAAATTGGGTATGACTATTTAAGGAGCCGACAGCTCAGCGACCAAACGATTCGCCGTTTTGGGCTTGGTTTTGCCAATAAAACCAGTGATGATTTATACCGCTACTTAAAAAGCAAGGGGTATGAAGACAGGATTTTAAAGGAAACTGGTCTGGTAACCATAGAAGAGAGAGGCAGCCGGGACAAGTTTTGGAATCGGGTAATGTTTCCCATACTGGATGTAAATAACCGGGTAATCGGCTTTGGAGGCCGGGTGATGGGGGAAGGAATGCCAAAATACTTAAATTCACCGGAAACAAAGCTGTTTGATAAAAGCCGGAATCTGTTTGGTCTAAACTATGCACGAACAGCCAGAGAACCGTATATTTTAATATGTGAAGGCTACATGGATGTTATTGCCATGCATCAGGCAGGCTTTACAAATGCCGTCGCTTCGCTGGGGACAGCATTTACCAGCCAGCAGGCTGTTTTATTAAAGCGGTATACCAGTCAGGTTGTCTTAACTTATGACAGTGATGAAGCAGGAACGAAAGCCGCTTTAAGGGCAATCCCCATTTTAAAGGAAGTGAGAATGTCTATTAAGGTGCTGAATATGCATCCGTACAAAGATCCGGATGAGTTTATAAAAAATCTGGGGGCTGCTGAGTTTCAAAAACGGATTGAAGAGGCAAGGAACAGCTTTCTGTTTGAGATCGATGTGCTGCGCCGCCGATATCACATGGAGGATCCGGAGCAAAAAACGAAATTTTATCAGGAAACAGCCAGAAAGCTTCTGGAATTTTCAGAAGCTTTGGAGCGGGATAACTATATTCAGGCAGTATCCAGGGAATACGCAATCCCCTACGAAGATTTAAAACGGCTGGTAAACCGGTTGGGACTTCAGATTGCACCGGGAATAAGCCAAAATGACAGGTCTGCCGGAAGGGAACAAACTGCCGTAAATGGGGAATACAGGGAAAAATCCGAACATTCAGATATGGAAAAAGGACAGCAGAAACCAGGGGTGAAGCGGAGGAAAGAGGAAGGCGCCAGACAGTCCCAAAGACTTCTTTTAACCTGGCTGATTGAAAATCCCAGACTGTTTGAAAAAATAAAAGATATCATAACAGAAGAAGATTTCACAGAGCCCCTGTATCGCCAAGTGGCAGAAATGGTATTTTCCAGTCAGAAACAGGGAAATTTAAATCCGGCTGCCATTTTGAATCATTTTATTAATGATGAGGAACAGTATCGGGAGGTTGCTGCTTTGTTCCATGCAGGAATCAAGGGGGCTTTAAACAGCGAAGAGCAGAAAAAGGCATTTTCTGAAACCGTATTGAAAGTAAAGAAAAATCATCTGGACTGGGCCAGCAGACAAGCTCAGGATATTAATGAATTGCAGCAGATTATCAAGGAACAGGCTGCTCTGCGCAACCTGAATATTTCTCTTGATTAGGGGGAAAATAAGTGGGAATTGCTGTGTAGAAGGGTGGAGAAAATGGAAGAACAAAGGGGTGTTTTTGAAAGTAAGCTTGCCGGGCTTTTGGATGCTGCAAAGAAAAAGAAAAATATTCTTACAATTAAGGAAATTCAGGACTATTTTTTGCCGGAGAATTTAAACGGAGAACAGTGGGATAAGATTTACGAACTTTTGGATGCAAATCATGTGGATGTAATCGGGATTTCTGGTGACGATGAGCCTGAGATTGATTCCGAGTTTTTTTCAGAGGAGGAATTGGAAGGGGAAGAAGAAATCGACATGGAGAATCTGGATCTGACGATTCCGGAAGGAGTCAGTTTAGAAGATCCGGTCCGCATGTACCTGAAAGAAATCGGTAAAGTACCGCTGCTTACCATGGAAGAGGAAATTGAGCTGGCAAAACAGATCCATATGGGAAATGAATGGGCGAAAAAACGCTTGGCAGAAGCAAATCTAAGGCTGGTGGTCAGCATTGCAAAACGGTATGTAGGCAGAGGGATGCAGTTTTTGGACTTAATCCAGGAAGGAAATTTAGGTCTGATTAAAGCTGTGGAAAAATTTGACTATGCGAAAGGCTACAAATTCAGCACATATGCTACCTGGTGGATTCGTCAGGCCATTACCAGAGCTATAGCAGATCAATCCAGAACTATTCGGATCCCGGTGCATATGGTTGAAACGATTAATCGCCTGATTCGTGTATCCCGTCAGCTTTTGCAGGAACTAGGCAGAGAACCTTCTTTAGAGGAAATTGGTGAGCGGATGGAGCTTCCTATTGAACGTGTCAGAGAGATTATGAAGATATCCCAGGATCCGGTATCTTTGGAAACGCCAATTGGGGAAGAAGAAGACAGCCATTTAGGTGACTTTATTCAGGATGAACATGTTTTGGTTCCGGCAGATGCCGCTACCTTTACCTTGCTTCATGAGCAATTGATGGAAGTGCTGGATACATTAACAGAACGGGAGCAGAAAGTCCTGAAGCTTCGCTTTGGATTAGAGGATGGACGTCCAAGGACATTGGAAGAAGTAGGAAAGGAATTTAATGTTACCAGGGAACGCATCCGCCAGATTGAAGCCAAGGCTTTAAGAAAGCTGCGCCATCCAAGCCGCAGCCGGAAGCTAAAAGACTATTTGGATTAAACAGTTAACTTACCTGCATGGCCTTTTTAGCCGGCAGGTTGCCTGGAGGTTTTTATGAAATTATCAAAACGGCTGGAACTGGTGGCTTCCTTTGTGCCGAAGGGAAGCCGAATAGCCGATATTGGAACGGATCACGGCTACATCCCGATTTATCTGACAGAAAAAGGAATTTGCACCAAGGCGATTGCTTCGGATATTAAAATGGGACCTTTAAAACGGGCTGGTGTCCATATCAAAGAACATGGGCTTTCCCAACAAATTGAAACCCGTTTTAGCGACGGATTAGAGGGGCTGATGCCAGGAGAAGCAGATACGGTAATCATATCCGGAATGGGCGGAGAGCTGGTGATACATATTTTAGAAGAGGGACGGCATATGTGGGACAGCGTCCGGGAATTTATCCTTTCTCCCCAGTCGGATCTTTTGCAGGTCAGGCAGTATCTGGAGCGAAGGGGTTTTTTGATTGAAGATGAAGAAATGGTGATAGATGAAGGAAAATATTATACGGTAATGCTGGTAAAAAGAGGAAATATGCATTATGAACATACAGCCTGGTATCGTTACGGGAAAAAGCTCATTGAAAAAAAGCATCCTGTGCTGTGTTCCTTTTTAGAAAAAGAAGAGTCCCGGATTTTGGAAATATTAGAAAATCTGAAACAGCAGCATACGGATGGCGCTGATAAAGCAAAAGAAGATCTGCAGCAGCAGATGCTTCAGATCCGGGAAGTTCGGAGCCAAATGGAAGAGAGGGAACAGGAATGAATTGTAATAAAATAACAGCTCTGCTTCAGCAGCTTGCGCCGGAGTACATGGCCTGTGAATGGGATAATCCGGGGCTTTTGGCTGGCCGGCAGGAAAAAGAAGTAAATACAGTGTATTTGGCACTGGATGCTACAGATCAAGTGATTGAGGATGCCATAAAAAAAGGAGCTGATTTGCTCTTGACCCATCATCCTCTGATTTTTAAGCCATTAAAACAGGTAAATGACAGGGATTTTATCGGAAGGCGTATATTAAAGCTGATTCAAAATGATATTTCTTATTATGCGATGCATACAAATTTTGACAGTGCTCCTGGCTGCATGGCTGATTTGGCAGCAGACCGCTTAGGGATTTTAGATGGTCATGTATTAGAGCCCATGGGAGATAGAAACGGGGCAGTTTATGGGATTGGAAAAATAGGAAAGCTTCCGAAACCAGTTACTTTAAAGGCACTGGCCCATCAAGTGAAAGAAGTTTTTGGCCTTCCCTTTGTAACTGTGTATGGAGATCTGGAGTCACAGGCTGCCTTAAAAACATGTGGGATATCCCCAGGATCCGGCAGCAGCATGATTGAGCTGGCACTGAAACAAAAAGCAGATGTGCTGATCACTGGAGATATCGGTCATCATCAGGGCATTGACAGCGTATCCAGGCATATGGCTGTGATTGATGCAGGGCATTACGGCCTGGAACATATTTTTATGGATTATATGGAAGAGTATCTGAGAGAGAAGCTGGACGGGCAGGTGCAGATTGTAAAAGCTGCACTGCAGTTTCCGGCAGCAGTGATTTAAGTGCAGAAGCTAAAACCACTGCAAATATGACAGAACAAAAGCATATGGTTCAATAAGTG
This sequence comes from Lachnospiraceae bacterium, assembly GCA_022796475.1. Lineage (GTDB taxonomy): Bacteria > Bacillota > Clostridia > Lachnospirales > Lachnospiraceae > Caccovicinus. The sequence continues at coordinate 19,697 of JAAWIS010000063.1, forward strand.
CCCTTAAAATTTGAAATTTCGGAGGGTGCTTCAGACGAGTTTATAAAATACAAAGAAGGAGGCTTTATCATGGAATTATCGATAAACGGAATAAAGAAAGACTATCCGGCGGAAACTGCCTGGCTTGACATTGCAAAGGAGCATCAGCCAGAATATAAAGATGATATTCTGCTTGTGCAGGTAAACGGTAAGCTTCAGGAACTTCATAAAAAGGCAGTGGACTGCCAGGAACTGAAATTCATAACGGCCCGGGATAAAGCCGGACGCCTTACATACCGAAGAAGCGTTACCTTCATGATGCTGAAGGCATTTTATGAGGTGGCAGGAAGCAGAAGAATCCGGAAACTGACCGTAGACTTTTCCATCGGCAATGGCTTTTTTGTAGAGCCAGAGCTTGATTTTGAATTAACAGAAGCGTTTTTAGTTCAGGTAAAAGAGAGAATGAAAGAGCTTACAGCTATGAAGCTCCCTATTACGAAGCGGACCATTCACACGGATGAAGCGCTGGAGCGGTTCCATAAACATGGCATGTATGAAAAAGAACGGCTGTTCCATTACCGCCGTGTGTCCAGCGTAAATATTTACAGCATAGGCGGGTTTGAAGACTATTTTTACGGTTACATGGTTCCAAGTACGGAATATTTAAAGTATTTTGATTTGACCTTATATCAAAACGGATTTGTGCTGGTATTTCCGGATCGGGATCCAAAGGTGGTGGATCCATTTAAACCGAAAGATAAACTGTTCCATGTGCTGAAGGAAACCAGTGACTGGGGACGGCACCTGGATTTAGCTGATGTAGGCGGTTTAAACGATCGGATTTCCCAGGGCAGGGCCAGTCAGGTTATGCTGATCGAGGAAGCTCTGATGGAGAAAAAAATCGGTGAAATTGCCAGTAAGATTGCATCAGAGGAATCCAAAAAGCTGGTGATGATTGCAGGGCCTTCTTCTTCCGGAAAAACTACCTTTTCCCATCGGCTAAGCATACAGCTTATGGCTCTTGGCCTAAAACCTCATCCCATTGCAGTTGATAATTATTTTGTAAACAGGATTGACAGCCCCAGGGATGCAGACGGCAATTATGATTATGAGGCTTTAGACTGCATTGATGTGAAGCAGTTTAATGAAGATATGACGAATCTTCTGTCCGGACAGCGGGTGGAACTGCCGCGGTATAATTTTATAAGCGGAGAGCGGGAATATAAAGGAGATTACCTGGCTCTGGGAGAAAATGATATTTTAGTGATTGAAGGGATCCACTGTCTGAATGATGCACTGTCTTATTCCCTTCCCAAAGAGAATAAATTTAAAATTTATATCAGCGCATTAACCTCTTTAAATGTTGATGAACATAACCGTGTGCCTACCACAGACGGAAGGCTGATCCGCCGGATGGTGCGTGATGCCAGAACCAGAGGGGCTTCTGCTCAGGATACCATCCGCCGGTGGGATTCTGTGCGGAGAGGGGAAGAAAGCAATATTTTCCCCTACCAGGAAGATGCAGATGTAATGTTCAATTCCGCTCTTGTTTATGAGCTGGCTGTGCTAAAGCTGTATGCAGAACCCCTGCTGTTTGGAATCCCTAAGAATTGCCCAGAGTATACAGAAGCCAAAAGGCTTTTGAAATTCCTGGACTACTTTTTGGGAGTCAGCAGCGAAGATGTGCCTAAAAATTCCATTATCCGGGAATTTATCGGAGGAAGCTGTCTTAAGGTATGATGAAAATGAGGGATTTGACAAAGGGAAAAAATTGTGATAAGCTAACGAAAGATTGCGGTTAGAGCCGGCAGATATGCTGGCTGCCGCGGTTTTGAGTAAGGCAAATGGCCGCTGCTGCGATACCGAAAGGCCGCAGGAGAGGAAAGTCCGGGCTTCACAGGGCAGGATGCCAGATAACGTCTGGTGGAGGCGACTCCAAGGAAAGTGCAACAGAAATATACCGCTGC
>JAAWIS010000064.1 GCA_022796475.1 Lachnospiraceae bacterium
GTCTGCAAGGCGGCGGAGGGAGGCGATGCGGTGGCATCGCTGACCGACAACAACGCAGCAGATGGAAATTCAGGCAAGTCATTTGGCGAAATGTAAACGTGTCAGAACACTATCCTGCAGACATCCCCTTAACCGTTTTCATGAGAAAAGTCCGCACAATGAAATGATATGTAAAAATACCGTAAATATAACCATTTTCGAAAGAATCTATAAAAATCTTTTCATCCATTGCTTTTTTTTGCCTTTTCATATAAAATAAGATTATGAGATGAGAATGCTGCCAGAAACCGGATATTTGAAATTCCGAAAGTGCATGCACAAAATCAGGAGGATATGGAAATGTTATGGTTTCAGAAAAAAAATGAGGAGGCATCGGAAGCATCTTCTAATATAATAGATTATGCTGCCGTCCCCAAAGAACCAAATAACCCAGATACTGAGGAAACCTTTGGCCGGCAAAGTTGCCTGAACCACGTTCATGACATTATGGTTTCCAACAGCAAAGGCGTTATGTTAAAACTTTACATTGAAAACTTTAAACAGCTTAATGAAATTTTCGGATATGACTACTGCGAGTCCTTACTGTCTAAGATTATTGAATACTTGAGAATAACGATTAAACGTCCTGTATATCGTTATATCGGAGTTGAGTTTATCGCTATTTTAGAAGGTTATACCCAAAGTCAGGCTACCTCGCTGGCAGAGGAAATCCTTCAGCAATTTGATCATGTATGGAAAGTTGATGATACGGACTGTCTTTGTTCTGCTCAGATTGGCCTTTGCTACTATCCTGGCTATGCTTCTACGCCACAGGAAATTTTTAAATGTCTGGATGCTGCCATTACAAAAGCGTCTGACATAGGACCTAATCAAGTGGTTTGCTATGATACCTCTCTTCACACATTGGTGATCCGAAAACAGACCATTGCCCGCTATTTAAAAACTGCATTAAACAATCAAGAAATAGAAGTCCGCTACCGCCCCACCTTTAACACAGCAACCGGACGCTTTACCAGAGCAGAATACTATATGCGTATCTTTATCAAAGGTCTTGGGATGATAGGAGCCAATGAATTTCTTCCAATTGCAGAAGATTCCGGACAAATCCGTGCTGTGGAATACTTTGCATTAAACCAGACTGGCCGCTGTATCGCTGATTTAATGGCTCAAGGCAAAGAATTTGATACGATTTCACTGCCAGTTTCTCCTGTTCTTTTCCTGCAGGAAGATTTTCTGGAAGAAGTAAGGCGTGTTATTGATACTTACCACATTCCGGCCGGCAAACTGACACTGGAAATTGAGGAAAGCGCATTAACTTCCGCATCCTTGGCAATGAATACCATGATGCAGGATTTAAGGGAACTGGGCGTTGAATTAATCTTGAACAACTTTGTTTCCGGCTATTCCAGCATAACCAGCATTTTAGATTTGCCTATTAATACCTTAAAGCTGGAGCGTTCCTTTATGTGCCAGATGGAAACAAATCCAAAGTCGCTTTACATTGTGGAAGGGTTAATTCACATTGCCAAAAATCTGAATCTCGGCGTAATTGCAGAGGGCGTGGAAACCCAGCAGCAGGTAGATGCTCTTACTAAATTTGAATGTCCTTATCAGCAGGGCTTCTACTTCTCTCCCACTGTAACAGAAGATATTCTGATGGATGTATTAGGCGCTACATTAGAAGAAACCAGACATATCATCGCACAGGAAAAAGAAGTGATGCGGCGCTGTTCTTAAGATGAAAAAGCAGCACGATCAGGGCGGATTTTGAATGTTTTTGAGGATTGCGGGAGTACAAAGTACGGAGCAATCCGGTATCAGAGGGGTCAAAACACCTTTTGATCCCAACATCATTGCATAGTTCTATAAAAAGAAACTTATAATCATAAAAGGGTTGCGGCAAATTTTGCATCCCCACAATAGATAGCAGAAATCATTTCCTATCTAAGCTATCGATTGTGCGGTTTTGCTGTTTTGCCGCAGCCTTTTGCAGTCATCCAGATTCTTTTCCAGAGAATCCTGATACGGTTTGTTATTCCAGATAATCCAGCGGATCTACAGTAGTTCCATCTTTCTTAAGCTCTAAAAATACATTGGGACCTTCCACTGTATAATATTTGGTAGGCTCTGCCACATAACCCAGAACTTGTCCCTTTTCCAGATACTCTCCCTCTACTGCCTGAACTTCCTTTAACTGTCCGCAGGTAAGAGTATAGGAATCGCCTAAATCCAGCACCAGATAATTACCAATCTCTTCATTTGTTCCTGCTTCTGTTACCCTTGCATTAGCCGGAGCAGAAACAGGCTGGCTTACATCTCCCTGGATTACCAGTCCGGGATTGCATTTGTATTGTTCTAAAGTAGGGAAATAAATAGTGGAATCCATATTATAATCCAGCAATACATTTCCTTCCACAGGCCACATCATGGATTGGTTTTGTGCAAAATTTAACACCAGTCCTGTGGCTGCATCCAGCCCTGCTCCTGCAGGAGCTGCATCATTTTGGCCGCTGCTGTTTTTTCTTTCTGCCTTGCTTGATATGTTTTCTTCTGAGCGCGCCATTTTTTCTGAAGTGGTTTCTGGCTTTGTTTGATTATTTTTTCCGCCTTTTTCCTCAGTATCTCCTGATGCCACAGCATTATCCTGATTCCAGCCCTTGTCTGCTTTTGCCGCATCAGAGGATCCGGCTGATGATTTGGATTCTTCTGTGTTGCTGTCTACCAGATGCTCTGGATTGCCCTCTAAATTTAAGTATGGGCTTTCTTCTGTACGGCCTTTTTGAATTGTGACCACGCCTGCCGCAGCTACTATAGTCAGCAGGCCCAACACCATCATCACAAGGACAAGTTTATCCTTGAACAATTGATTTACTTTTTCCTTCACTTTTATCACCTCGGTAATATTCTTACCAAAGCGCCGGGACTTATTCAGAAACAAGCATAATATTTTGATAAAAATATTTTAAAATTTCCTCAAAGTTCCATCCGTCCAAAGCTTTCCGATTGGCATCGTATTGGCTCATACCGTAACCGTGTCCAATCCCCTTTCCCACAGCCCGAATCTTCCCTTCATAATCCTCAAAGCGGAAAAAAGAAGAATTTAATTCTAATGCATACCGGATTTCATCTCCTGTAAACTGATAGTTCCCGATCTGAACCAATGTTACATACCCAGCCGAATCCCGTTCCCCGATTTGAATCGTGTTTGGTACCTGATCCGCTGAAACCGGCCGTTCTCCCGGAATTTGGCTGATGATTTTAGAAAATTCTTCTTTATCCCATTCTTTTATCTGCAGATAATCATCCGCCTCTAAATCCTTAGGACAATTAACACTGGAAAAATAAGGATGTGCATCATCGCCATCTCTGGTTTTTCCTGCACTGCAGCGGCAAAACCAGGGTTCAATACAGGCCCCTTCATATTCCATTACCAGACAATTTGTATCTGCCACTGCCTTTTCTACTTTTTTATAGAATTCCATATAGTTCCTGGTTCCCCACATCCGTTCCAGTTGTGCCTGTTCCAGATAGTCCATATCCAGTGCAGATTCAAAAATTTGATCCTCCTCTCCCATCTGCCCATAAATATACGTCCTGGCGATAACTGCCTGAGCCTTTAATGCCTCAAGTTCATAGTCTGCCGGCATCTGCTTTGCCACTACGCCCACCAAATACTGTTCCACATCCATGGAAGGCGCTTTTTTCTGATCCGGATCATATTCCTGGCTCAAACGATCCAATATGACTTTTTTTCCGCTGATCAGCCCAGGCGCTTCCTGCTGTGCCATTTCCTGACTGCCTTTTATACTGCCTGTCCACCCTAATGTAGCAACATAAGGAAAACAGCAGGCACTGGCAAAAACCAGAAATCCTTTTTTCCAATCCATAAAAAACGCCTCCTTATACTTAATGTATGAGGAGGCGTTTCATTCTATTCCCTTAAGTAATTACCGTCTGATCGGTTTTTCATTTTTCATCTCAACTGTAACTTTCTTCAAATGCCAAATATCTCTTACGTATTCTTCAATGGTACGGTCAGAAGTAAACTTGCCGCTGGAAGCCACATTCAAAATCGCAGCTTCTGCCCACCATTTCTCATCTCTGTATGCCTTATCAACTTTTTCATGAGCTTCTGCATAAGAGCGGAAGTCTTTTAAAATAAAGTAGGTATCGGCCCGATCACTGCTTTGTGTATTTAACAGAGAATTATAAATGCCGCGGAACAGTTCCGGATCATGAGGCGCATAATAACCGTTAATCAACTGCATTAATACCCGGCGGATATCCTGATCATTGTTAAAGATATCCATTGGTACATAGCCGCCATTATTCTCGTAGTCAATTACTTCATCGGAAGATAAGCCAAAGATAAATGCTTTATCCTCTCCTACTTCCTCCACGATCTCTACGTTTGCACCATCCATCGTTCCTAAGGTCAGAGCGCCGTTTAACATAAACTTCATGTTGCCAGTTCCGGATGCTTCCTTGGATGCTGTGGAAATCTGTTCACTTACATCAGCAGCAGCAAAAATCATTTCTGCATTGCTTACACGGTAGTCCTCAATAAATACTACTTTAATCTTTCCGTTAATGCTCTTATCATTATTGATCACATCCGCTACAGCGTTAATCAGCTTAATGGTCAGCTTTGCAATCTTATAGCCGGCAGCAGCTTTTGCTCCGAATATAAAGGTTCTGGGGATAATGTCCATATTTGGATTATCCTTTAACTGATTGTATAAAAACATTACATGAAGAATATTCATTAACTGGCGTTTATACTCATGAAGCCGTTTTACCTGTACATCAAAAATGGAACGCGGATCCACATCAATGCCGTTATGCTCTTTGATGTATTTTGCCAGGCGAAGTTTGTTCTGATATTTAATATTCATAAACTCCTGCTGGCACTTCTCATCAGAAGCGTAAACTGCCAGCTTTTTAATATGAGGAAGATTGGTAATCCACTCATCTCCAATCTTGGAAGTTACCCAATCTGCCAGCAGCGGATTTCCATGAAGGAGGAAACGTCTTTGAGTAATGCCGTTGGTCTTGCTATTAAACTTCTCTGGATACATCTGGTAAAAGGACTTTAATTCCTGATTCTTTAAAATTTCTGTATGGAGCCTTGCAACACCATTAACCGAGAAACTTCCTGCAATAGCCAAATGGGCCATCTTAACCTGACCATCATAGACAATCGCCATTTTCCTTACCTTTTCCTGATCTCCAGGGAATTTTGCCTGGATATCTGCGATAAACCGGCGGTTAATTTCCTCTACGATCTGGTAAATACGGGGAAGCAAGCGGGAAAACAGCTCGATTGGCCATTTTTCCAAAGCTTCTGCCATAATGGTATGGTTGGTGTAAGCACAGGTCTTGGTGGTAACTTCCCATGCCTCTTCCCAATCCAGATGATAAACATCCAGCAAAATACGCATTAATTCAGCTACTGCCACAGTAGGATGGGTATCGTTTAACTGGAATACCACCTTCTCATGGAATTTGCGGATATCATCATGCTTTTCCATGTATTTTGCTACTGCCCTCTGCACGCTTGCAGAAATAAAGAAATACTGCTGTTTTAACCGAAGCTCTTTGCCTGCATAGTGATTGTCATTGGGATACAGAACTTCACAAATATTCTTTGCCAAATTCTCCTGCTCCACAGCCTTCTGATAGTCGCCCTTGTCAAACGAATCCAGGCTAAAGGTATTAATGGGCTGTGCATCCCATACACGGAGGGTATTTACCACATTATTGCCATAACCTACAACCGGAATATCATAGGGAACTGCCAGTACGGACTGGTAGCCTTCCTGCACGAAATTGCTTCGCTTGCCATCCCACTCAGCTTTTACATATCCGCCAAATTTTACTTCCATGGAATATTCGGAACGGCGCACTTCAAATGGGTTTCCGTCTTTTAACCACTCATCCGGAACCTCAACCTGAAAGCCGTCTTCGATTTTCTGCTTAAACATACCATAGCGGTAACGGATGCCGCATCCGTATGCCGGATAATTTAAGGTAGCCAGGGAGTCTAAAAAGCAGGCAGCCAAACGGCCCAAACCACCATTTCCCAGTGCAGCATCCGGTTCCTGATCCTCGATCAGATTTAAGTCAAAGCCAAGTTCGTCCAAAGCTTCCTGGATTTCCTGGTATGCACAGATATTAATCATATTATTGCCAAGGGCACGGCCCATTAAAAATTCCATGGACAAATAATATACTGTCTTTGCGTCCTGCTTCTCATATTCTTTATGAGTTGCAATCCATTCATCAATAATGACATCCTTCACTGCATAGGCCACAGCCTGGAATACCTGGGCTGGGGTTGCGTCTTCAATGGTTTTTCGGAAAAGGCTTTTAACATTGTAAAGCACAGACTGCTTAAAAACCTCTTTATTAAAGCCATTCTCTTTCTTCATGTCTTCTCCTCCTCGTTTGGGATCATTATTCTTCATGCTTTTCACATTTATGCTTTCGCAACACCTAGTGTCACGTTTTCGCCATTAATATTCCACTCCTTTGTGAAGACAGGATTTATTCCCTGGTTTTTGGCCTGTTCCATCTTATCCTGTCCCAAGTTAACGGAATCTGCCAAAACCTCTTTTCCGATTTCTGCAGAATTAGCATCTAAAATCCTTGCTGCCTTTTGGCTGCCATCTGCCATATAAACCTGGATATGATCCGTAACTTCAAACCCGGATTCTTTTCTCATGGTCTGGATTTTGCTGATAATTTCCCGAACAAACCCTTCCTCCATCAGCTCTTCCGTTAAATTGGTATCCAGTACAACTGTAACATAGTTATCTTCTTCTGTTACAAATCCTTCTTTCTGGGCTACGTCAATCAGCAAATCATCTTTTGTTAAAATCACCTGGACATCGCCGAAATCAAAGGTTAAAGAACCTGCTTCATTTAAGGTATCCATAGCCTGATTGCCGTCTAACTCTGCTAAGGCTGTGCGGATTGCTCCAAGCTGCTTTCCGTATTTCGGGCCAACTGTCTTTAACTGAGGCTTAAAGGTATAAGAAGTAAATTCCCGTACATCCTCTGTAAAATCTACTTTCTTTACATTCAGCTCTTCCTCTATAATGGTTACATAGAATTGGGATAAGCTGTGGGATGCCTTTACAAACATCCGTCCGATTGGCTGACGGTTTTTGATATTTGCAGTATTTCTGGCAGCACGGCCCATTACTACAATCTTCAGCACCTGATCCATATCTTCTTCCAGTTTGCTGTCAATCATAGACTCATCCACCTCTGGGAAATCGCACAAATGCACGCTTTCCGGTGCTGTCTGGTCAATGCTTCTTACCAAATTTTGATAAATTTCCTCTGCCATAAACGGAACCATAGGCGCTGCTGCCTTAGCCGTAGTTACAAGGGCTGTATATAAGGTTTCATATGCATTGATCTTATCCTGTTCCATGCCTTTTGCCCAGAACCGCTCCCTGCTTCTCCTTACATACCAGTTGCTCATATCATCCACAAAGGCCTGAAGTGCTCTGGCCGCCTCTGGAATCCGGTAATTTGCCAGGTGATCATCCACAGATTTTACCATGGAATTCATCTTGCTTAACAGCCACTTATCCATTACCGTAAGTTTGGAATACTCTAACTTATAGTTTGTGGCGTTAAATTCATCAATATTCCCATAGAGCACAAAAAAGGCGTATGTGTTCCAAAGGGTTCCCATAAATTTCCTCTGTCCTTCCATCACTGCTTTTCCGTGGAAACGGTTGGGCAGCCATGGCGCTGAGTTAATATAAAAATACCAGCGGATGGCATCGGCGCCGTAAGTCTTCAGTGCATCGAATGGATCCACTGCATTGCCTTTTGACTTACTCATCTTCTGTCCATTTTCATCCTGCACATGGCCCATTACAATTACATTTTCATAAGGCGCCTTGTTAAACAGCAGTGTAGACTCTGCCAAAAGGGAATAAAACCAGCCTCTGGTCTGATCCACTGCCTCTGAGATAAACTGAGCCGGGAATTGCGCCTCAAATAATTCCTGGTTTTCAAATGGATAATGATGCTGTGCAAAGGGCATAGCGCCAGAATCAAACCAGCAGTCAATTACTTCCGGAACCCGGTGCATCAGCTTGCCGCATTTCGGGCAGGTAATTGCCACATCATCAATAAATGGACGGTGGAGCTCCACTTCACATTCAGTTCCTGCCGGTTCTTTTGCGTATTTTTTAGCCACTTCTCCATAATTGGGACTCTTGGACTTTAATTCTTCACGGCTGCCGATAGAATGCATGTTTCCGCACTCACATTCCCAAATATTAAGAGGAGTTCCCCAATAACGGTTTCTGGAAATCCCCCAGTCCTGAATATTCTCCAGCCAGTCACCGAAACGGCCCTTACCAATGCTTTCCGGAATCCAATTGATGGTATTATTATTGCGGATTAAATCTTCCTTTACTGCAGTCATCTTAATAAACCAGGATTCTCTTGCATAGTAGATCAAGGGTGTGCCGCATCTCCAGCAATGGGGATAGCTGTGCTCAAACTTAGGAGCAGAAAACAAAAGCCCTTTCTGATCCAAATCCTTTAAAATCTCCGGATCTGCTTTTTTGCAGAACATCCCTGCATAAGGGGTTTCTGCTGTCATCTCACCTTTCCCGTCCACAAGCTGGACAAATGGAAGGTCGTATTTTCGTCCTACATTCGCGTCATCTTCACCGAAAGCAGGCGCAATATGAACTACCCCTGTTCCGTCTGTTAATGTTACATAGGAATCACAGGTTACGTAAAAGGCTTTTTTCCGCTGCTTTTCGCACAAAGCTACTCCACAGTCAAACAGCGGTTCATATTCTTTGTATTCCAAGTCCTTCCCGGTAAATGTTTCCAATACGGTTACGTCTTCTCCAAGAACTGTTCCTGTCAATGCGCCTGCCATGTAATACGTATAGCCGTCGCCTGTCTTTACTTTTACGTACTCTTCCTCCGGGTTAACACACAGCGCCACATTAGAGGGCAAAGTCCAGGGCGTGGTGGTCCATGCCAGAATATAAGCATCCTCTCCCTTTACTTTAAACCGTGCGATGGCAGAACGCTCTTTAATATCCTTATACCCTTGGGCTACCTCATGGGAAGAAAGAGGCGTGCCGCACCGGGGACAGTAAGGAACAATTTTAAACCCTTTATATAACAGCCCTTTATTCCAGATCTCCTTTAATGCCCACCATTCCGATTCAATATAGTCGTCATGATAGGTTACATACGGATCTTCCATATCCGCCCAGAAGCCAACGGTTGCAGAAAACTCTTCCCACATCCCTTTATACCTCCAGACGCTTTCCTTACAGTGGCCGATAAAAGGCTCTAAACCATACTGTTCGATTTGTTCTTTGCCGTCCAGGCCAAGTTTTTTCTCCACTTCCAGCTCAACTGGAAGTCCATGGGTATCCCAGCCAGCCTTTCTTGGCACCATATAGCCTTTCATAGTCCGATACCTGGGAATCATATCCTTGATAACCCGTGTCAGTACATGGCCGATATGCGGCTTTCCATTCGCAGTCGGCGGGCCGTCATAAAATACGTAAGGTTCTCCCTTGGCACGGCTTTCAATACTCTTTTCAAATATCTTATGATCCGCCCAGAATTTTTCGACTTCTTTTTCGCGTTCCACAAATTTTAAATCTGTGGGCACCTTCTGATACACCATCTTTGCTGTGTCAGACATTTCTTCTTCCTCCATCTTCTTAATCTGCAGACAGGACGAAGTTGCTGAAAAAGCTTTTCTCAGGTAAAAGAAAAGCTTCCATCCTGCGCAAACAGGACGAAAGCCGCTTCGTTATACCACCCATTACTGCATACATTTATATGAGTTCCCTATAACGTGGGAAATCCGTCTTAACCTACTGGATCTGGAAAATAACATCCTTAATCCTTTCGGCTAAGCGGCTCCAGAGTGATTTTCAAATCATTCCTACTTAGACCAGGCTTCCACCATCCCCGGTTCTCTATGCTTTTCGGTCCGCTCTACTGTCTCCTTCGCTGCCTTTTTCACACTCTTACATTATAAAGATGCAAGGTAAAAAAGTCAAGGTTTAAAGCCAGTTTTATTTCCGGCTTCCCTTATTCCTTATCCTTCTTATCATCCTTTTTGCCGGATTTTTTGTGCTTCATCATCTTATAGAACGTAATTCCTGCTACAACAATAAAAGCAATGTTTATCACTGTCTTGGTCAAATCATACATTTCCTGAGCCATTTTATCACCTCTTTTCTGCTAATATGTAATAAATAAAAGGATTTGTTTGTTAAAGATTATATATCATCACTATGTTGTTGTCAATCTTGCCTTTTTACATGATAAATGGTAAATTTGCCAAAGATTCTCCATCTGGCAGGTGGGAAAAACAGCCTTGGAGCACAAACATGATGGGGATGCTCCATCGTACTACTACCCCGACTGGTAAGAGAGGCAAAAGAGCAGAAAAAACCCCGATGGTCATTCTCCTACCTGCTGATTTCTCAGCAAAACGGATGGTGAGCACCAGGGCCGGTGTCTTTCTATTTTGAGATTATTTTACTTAGCTAAACTTCCACTGGAAGTAAGCTATTGCTTTACAATATTGATACTGACCTTGGCCGCCTCCGCAATTTTTCTATTAGATACTCCCATAGTTGCAAGCGATAAAAGATAGTCCCATAAAAAAATAAGTACCGAGGATTCGTAAGAACCCAACATCCTTATTTTGTGTTAAAATTAACTTCCGATAATTTTTTTAATAGTATCTGCCAATCCCCTGGGAAGTTCTGGTCCATTAGTAAGTGGATCAAGGCCTCCATGAATATTCGGCAGCAACGAACAATCTTCAAACTCTACTTCAATTAGTATTGGTTTATCATCTGTCAATTCCTGCTTAAATTGATTGAGTTCTTCAATAGTCCTTATCTTATAGCTTCTTATACCATATGCTTTTGCCAAAGCAGCGAAATCGCAGGAATAGTAATCATCTCTCGTTTCTGTTGTTGCGATTCGTCTGCGATCTAGATAATGATCCTGAAATAAAATGATGTGACCAAGTACATGATTATTTAAAACAAGTACTTTAACTGGCAGGTTTAACTTAGCGATAGTATTTAATTCTTGAATATTCATCTGGGCACCACCATCGCCTGTAACTACATATGTCAATGCTTTCTTAACTCCAACACCTATAGCTGAAGGTATTGCATATCCCATAGAGCCAAGGCCAGCAGATTCAAACACCCTTGTTCCACTCTTAATCACTGCGGATTGTACACCATAAATCAGATTATTACCAACATCAAGGACAAGATTTGCCTTTTCCGGCATAAGTTCTGTAAAACACTTTATTAAATCATTACCAAACGTCACATCAACACATTCCATGAGCTTCTGCATTTCTCCAATAGCATTTACCCAAGAACTATGATTATATTTGCCTTTTATCTTCTTTGCATATTTTAGCGCACTATCTATAAAGGATCGAAGGTCTGCTGTCACATCTTCTTCACAATCCTTTAGTTGACGTTCAAACTCTGTGGTATCTAGGTCAACACGAATCAATTTGGCTGCCCTCGGAATAAAATCTTCATGATTGTACCCAATCGCTTTATTGCACATACGTGTCCCAAGTGAAAGAACAAAGTCCGTATTTTTCAGTACAATACCAGCTTCTCTTCTACCTGTACCCCCAAGAAAACCAACTCTATATGGTGAATCTGATGGAACCAGGTCTACCCCAGGCATCGTAGTTACAACCGGAATCTGAAGATAATTAACAACCTCTCTAAAGGCATCATGAATTCCCAATTGGTTTATGCCGGCACCAGCAATAATAATAGGCTTTTTAGCCGCCATCAACTGATCGATGATTGGTGCAGCATCATAAGGTACTGGTGTTTCCAACTCAACAGGATTAATTACCTCATCGGCCTCCACAATCTCTCTTCCAACATTGATCGGAAAATCAAGATAAACAGGTCCTCTACGTCCAGAAAAGGCAATTTTATACGCCTCTTCCAAGATGCTAATGTAATCCATTCCAAGATCAATATCATAGGCTTTTTTAACAATCGGCTTTGCCATGGGAATCGCCTGTATTTCCTGGAAACCAAATTGACGTAATGTATAATCTCTCCTCTTATCCTTAGTATTTACCTGTCCAGATATAAGCATTACTGGTATAGAATCAAACCATGCATTTGCTAATCCTGTTAAAGCATTAGTAAATCCAGGCCCACTTGTCGTAATAACAACACCTAGTTTTCCAGTAGCCTGTGCATATCCACAAGCAGCAAAGGCCGCCCCTTGCTCGTTGCCACAACTATGGTAATTAATCTTATCCTTATAATAACCTAGTGAATCGAAAATGTGACAAACCATTCCACCTTGATAGCCAAAAACATCAGTGATCCCATTAGCAATAAAAAATTCAACCAAATAGTCAGCAACAGATAGTTTTCTCATTATTTATTGTCCTTTCACATGTTTATTATTTGAACCCATAATCGGAGTTTGTGTAATCGGTTTCCCCTCTTCAATATCATGAATCTGCTGAATTCTAGTATCATGATATCCTCCGTCATACTCTGTCATTAAAAAGATATCTACTCTTTTCTCAGCATCTTCATATGACATAAAATCTTGACCGAAGCCTATAACGTTTGCATTGTTATGAGCCCTCATTAATCTTGCAACATCATCTGCATACCCGATTCCCGCACGAACACCCTTTACTTTTCCCGCTGATAAACATATTCCAATTCCAGTCGCACAAATTACAATCCCTCTGTCACACTCACCAGATTCAACAAGTCGCCCTACCAGTTCTCCATGTATCGGGTAATCTGCTGGGAAATTCTCATCCGTTCCACAGTTCACAACAATGTGGCCCAAAGATTCTAAATGTTTAATTAACTTGTTTTTATAATCAATACCATTTCTGTCATTTCCTATTGCTATTTTCAAAATATATACCTCTCAATCTCAATATTTTAACCAAGTAGGCCTTTTGGACTCTAGCAAAGACTGAAAAATTTCAATATCTTCAGACGTTGTTATCTTAATATTCTTTTCTGAACCATTACACAAATACACAGGAAGTCCCATTTCAATATATAAGGCGCATGAAGCGATGGAAGGCAACAGTTCTCTTTTTACCGCTTTTTTATGGACACTAATCAACTCGTTCAAAAAAAATGTCTGTGGTGTTTGTGTAATCTTTAAATTATCTCTGGGAATTTGCTTATTGGACATAACAGCATCCTCTGTTTGAAGCATAACCGATGTACAAGGAATTACAGTAACGGCATTTCCTTTTTCCCTGCACACCCGTATATTTTCTGTTATAATATCTGCACTTACCATAGGTCTTATAGAATCATGAATAAGAACAATATCATCATCATCTTGATATCTAATAGCAATATCCTTTAGTCCATTACGAATTGAATCTTGTCCGGTTTCACCACCAACAACAATATTTTCCAGTTTACTGATTCCAAACTGCTTTGAGTAAGCCCATACCACATTATCCCATCCTTCAAGACATACTACTTCAATTGCATCAATCTCAGGATGTCTTTCAAAAGCCTGCATTGTATATACAATAACAGGTACATCATGTACATGTATAAATTGTTTCGGAATATCTTGGTGCATCCTTGCTCCAACTCCGCCAGCAATAATTAATGCAATATTTTTCATTTTTATCCACCTCGTATAACCTTTAAAAGAATATGATAAGAAAACAAAGGGCATTAACAGTTGATGATGATTTAGGTGTTAGGAAATTTATAAAGGTATTCACTTAACTTTTCCTCAATATATTTTACATCCTCAGAATACCTTGGAAACTTTTTTACTAATTGGGTTCCCTTGATTGATAGTTGAGGGTTAAAATAATTTTTCTTATAGATATGATCTTCTTCACAAAAACCTACAAAGTCCATTACAATTTTCAACATTTCATCATATCTATAAATCAAGTCTTCAAAGTGAACAAATAATGTCATTTCGTGATTGTAAGTTTCAAACTTTCTGTGTCTTCGTGTTATGCTGTACCAAATACAAAATTCCTCAACTGTTTTAACTGGAATTACACCTGCATGATAGATTTCTCTTTCTGCAATATATAAATCTCTTGGATCACGTTCAACAATAACCACTCTAATATCATCAAAATAAGCTACATATCTATCAACATTCGACGGAGAAATAAGCTGGTTTACAAATAAGTACGGCTTATTCATTTTTCTCGAAGTGTTAAATAGATGATACAGATATCCTTTTGTAATTGATAGAAATTCATCTTTTCTAATATATGTATAATAATTAACTTCTCTCCCTTTCAGAAACGATGAAGCATTTTCTCCACCTAATATTTTATTTATAACCTTACAATAAATAATATCAAAAAAATAAAAAAGTTTTCCCTTTTCTATCTGATCCCTGTGCCACCAAGTATTTGCCTTTAATTCTGTTAATTCGGCAACATACTTTAATGTTAACGGCCAAAAATCTTCTCCAAAAAACTTACGATATCTTCTGCTATAAATACTGCCATTTAAAAATTTCATATATTTCAGAAATCTTTTTACAGCAAAGCTTGTATTATGCCGATGATTATTATCCACTAAATTGTATTGTAAATCAGATATTCCATCCGGATCTTGAAGAAACCTCACTTCATAATCTGAAAGTATTTCACATGATGAAAATTCTTTACATAAATCTTGTATGACTCCTGATCCAGTGGCATAATATCCAACTCCCGAAATTATCCTCATAATCCTTCACCTTCCTCATCAACTTAATCATAAAGTCAAGTTAATATAATATATCAAGAATAACTATCTGAACGCAGTTCCAAGCTTAATAATATTCTTTAATCTTGAGCAATTTATAACAAGGTACAGAATATATGTGATTGTATAAACACCAAAATTAGTAGTTACACAGCAATAATTGGATAAACCAAGAAAAAAAATAACTAACCCGATCTCCTGCACAAGTTCTCTACCAATTCTATTCCCCATTAGTCTTCCAAGTGTAAGCTCCGAAAAGATACTTCTGAGTGCAATGACAATTAAAATACTGTATGCAACAAATTCAACTCGTTTTATAACAAAAGCCCCGATGCACGCCATAACTATGCTGCTAGCAAGCGTGCACAAATTAATCACTAATAGAGTAGTTTCCTTCCGTAATGATTTGAAAAATGTGCTGCACATCATCTGCATTTTCCCATCAAAGGTACAAATCGGCAAAAAAATAGATAGATAAGCTAAACTTGGTTCGTAATCTGGTAAAAGATAATGTACAATGACTGTAATTGGCAAATACCCAATCAAAACTACAGGTAGGAATAGGCTTAGAATATTTCTCATTAAATAGTAAGCCTCGTATTGTTTATCACTTTTAACCCTTCTTAAGGCAGGAAATATGACTATGCTTACCTGGTTAATAAATGTAAGAAACACATTTGCTAATGTAAGCGAAAATGAAAAATATCCAAATATTTCTACGCCCCATGATGCATCAATTATCATCCTTGCACTGCTAATAATCAGATTGCCAGCATATAAAGCGAGCATCAGCTTGATTCCACATTTTATGTTCTCTTTGATGTCATCCCAAACTAAGATAAGTTTCGCTGTCCTATGACTGATAATCTCTTTTGTATGAACAGCCAAATATATTCCGGCAAAAACATGACCTAAGATATACATAATTATGATCACTTTGTAGCTATAAATCTTAAACAGTAAGATGCAGAGTACAGCTACAAACCAGGTGGTATTTTGTAAAACGACCGAAACAGAATATACCCTCGTTAAATTTACAGCTTGCAAAAGATAACTCAAAAAATTATTTGCATTTACAATCACCATGCAGATGCAACATGCAACTAACACGAAAGTCCTGTCACCCTCAAAATCCAGAGTAAGAATCCATAAAAAGATTATGGCTGCGATAACTGCTTGGAAAACTATAAACACACGTCTTTCCTGCGACAACAGATTAAAGTCCAGATCTTCATATTTCTTTCCACCAAGCCGAAGATATAGTCCATCCAACAGACCAAGGCGAGTAATATTAACATATGTAACATATGTTAAAAATAACTGCCAGTAAGCGAACTCAGTAACACCAATAAGACACGGAACGATAAAGGTTACCGCAAGGCTTGCACAAAGTGAAACAACCTGCGCCCCAAAAGCGTATATGAAATTTTTGATGAAACTTTCCATTTAATCCTCCAGTATTACCCCGCTTTGATACTCACATTAGTAATGGCTTTCAGTAGAATCAATTTCTATAGAGATATCATTGAAAATTGAGCATTCAATATAACTGATATTCTCTCATGTGATTTTAACAACATAGGCTTTTTGATTATTTTTCTTGACAATTATAAGCTGATACAAGTACCCACTTAATCATTCATGTTTACATTTTTCTGGTTTCAGCAAGTTCACCATTTGCACCGTTAAAAGATATCGATTGCATTCGTGATTCTTTTAAGCTTGCCGCAAACACATAAAGCCAAAACCAGTATGTACATAAATCCAAATCAGGACATGCTATTATTTGGCAAATAACAATACTTAATACTGCAAATGCTGTACCTATATGCTCGCTATTATACTTTTTGTTTGAAAATATTCTCATAATAGGGGATATTAGAATTAAGTTAAACAATACATATGCAGTCAATCCAAACCTGCCCGTTTCCCCTAATAAGGAATATATAATGGAGCTTCCCCTTATATTTTTATATCCGATACCATACCAAACTGAATCTAAGTAAGCACTGATTGCTTCATTATTATACCTTGTTCTTGTTCGGTAAGACCCTGTATCAGTTTTTGAGAAAATAACAGCATCAAGAATATCGTAAAATCCAAAATACATTACTGCAAAGCCTATTACGGCCAAACAAAAAATAGCGATTTTAAATTTAATATCCACATTATCTTGAAACAAGATAAACACTACACCTACAATAACAAATGCACCATAAGCAGTTGATGACATTGTTAATATCATTTCAAGAAAAATAAATGCCATTAACAAATAGTTCTCTTTCCACTTATCTTTCAGAGAAAGAAAGTAGTAGAAAGCCCCTACTAGAAGTCCAGCAAAATATGACGGTTCCATGAATGTAGATAGTAAACGACTATAATTGCTGCTATTAAAATATACAGTATCAGAATTATCATTATATATCAGTTGTTTCAAAACAGGTCTTAATGGGAGAATATCCATTGTTGTTAATAGCTGTATTATCCCGATTGTTAATAAAAAGATTGTAATTTTTCTGACAACCTGATATAATTCTCCTTTTTTAACACGTTTCCCATTAAGAAGAATAGCAACAAAACATATAACATAAATAGCTAGTTGAAGAAACCGTAAAAAATTGTCAGATAAAGCGTCATTCCAAACTAATGAATTTAATACTGACGCTAAAAGTACAACAACAATTATCAATATAAAATAATTATTCTTTGAAAAATAAATTTTACCTTTATTTGATAGTATTGTTTTCACAACAAAAACAGCGGATGTCATCAACTGAGGACCTACTCCTAAGGAATCGAATGAAATTACATTGGCACATTGAAATGTCATGAAAAGTAATGTCACAGAAAACATATATTTAATATTACTTTTTGTAAAAGCCCAAATTACAGTTCCAAGCCATATAAGCGTAAATACTGACATTGATTCACCTTCCAATAAACAAGGATGCTTAATATTTCAGATTTTATTTTATTCTATTATTTCTCGAATACATTTAAGATAGATATCATATAGTTTTTCAGCTACTTCCGAACAATCATATTTATCAATATTTTTTTTATTTTCAAAATAAAAGGTTTCACGATTTAATGATAATTGTTCAATAAAAACTAATTTATCTGCCCATCTGCAAGCGCTTTCTTGTAACGACATCTTATAGTAGTTTTTACCTATTTTTGTTTCATCTGGGATTACATCTGAAAGTAAACAAGGCAACCCGCTAATCTGGGCCTCTATAAGAGCAATACCCAGCCCTTCATATAGCGACGGAAATATAAAGCAATCCATTGCGGATAGTAATCCAGCAACGTCATTTGTAACGCCTAAAAAAATGACTTTATCATTTATTTTTAAGCTTTTCGCATAGATTTCGATAGTTTCTCTATTTTCTCCATCTCCTATAGACAGTAATCTTGAATTGTTATTCTTTTTAAGATACTCATTGAATATATCTATAATAAACCTTTGATTTTTTTGCTGATTGAAGAATCCTACATGTCCAATAACATATGCGTCACCAACCTGTAATCTATCCCTATATAATTCACGAGATTTCCTGTCAAACATGAATGATTTCGTATCAAAACAATTCTGTATCACTTGAAAGGATCTGCCACCAAACATCCATTTCCCAGCTATTTCGCTGCAAGCAAATCTTTCGGTACATAATGATCTCATCATTCCCTTCAGCATTTTATGTATAATCTTATGATTACACGTACTATTATGTGAATGAGCGATTCTTACAGGAATACTTGCTAATAATCCGAGAACAAGTTCAATCGTAATACTAGCACTGTTACCATGAACATGAACAATATCATATTTCTTCATTTTCATAGCATTATATAATCCTGAGTAATATTCAATTGGGTTATCAGATTTGCTTGGTAACACATATATTTTCCTGCCAGCAATCTTTATGCTATCCCTATAGCCACTGTCAATAGGTTGTCCGATTGCAAAATCCATCTCAACATCTTTATCCTCTAGAAAATGAAAATAATTCATTATAACCTTTGATATGCCGTGAACTTGAAAATCTTTAGCAACCACCAAAATTTTTATCATTTTTGATTATCTCCAAACATCTCATTTACAAGTTTCTCAAGTTCTCTGTTAAAGAAGCTATTATTACTCTTCAACCCACTTTTCATCCTGCCAATAGTTTCATCATAGCCTGCAATTGTCGATTCCAGCTTGTCCATGTCCTCAACTACAATAATCGTTCCCATCCGTTCAGCGACAGCTTTTGAAAATGAAACCTGATGGTCATTCACATGTTCATTAAATTTAAGTTTCCTGGGAACTACAATCGGCGTTTTTCCTATCTGCAGTGGCATAATAAAACTAGATGGACCGCCATGCGTGATAACAACCCTGGCTTCTTCTACAAATTTTAGCATCTCCTGATACGAGAATAGTTTCTGCCACTTGCAATACTTTGGCTCATATGTACTATATCCTGTCTGAATGATAACTTCTTCCGCAATCGTTCCATCTTTCTTCAGATTATCTATACACTCGACCAGGCGGTTAAACGGTTGCTCATGAGTGCCTACAGTTACAAAAATCAATTATTTTCACCCCATTTGTTATTCTTATATCTTTCATAAAACCTAGATCTACATATGTGATTTTCATATGGAATCAACCTTATTAACGAATCTACTGTACAATTGAGGGAATCCTTGTTTATCTCCTTTAAAATATGCTGCCCAAATTTATAGCTTTGGGGTAAACCTTTTTCATCTCTTCCCACTCAACAATAAACCTGTCTGTAACGGGATAGCATAGCTTTCCAGCAATTGTGGGAGCATCAATGCGATCGAACACTTCAATGTAGATGGTTTTTGCACCAAACAGTTTTCCTATATAGAAAAATGGAATTGCTGGTGCAGCACCAGAGGTAATGATGAGATCAGGTCTTTCTTTCGGGATGATTTTCAGTGCTTTCACAGTATTGATAATAAGAGCTTTTATGCTACGATTGCTAGGATAATAGCATGGATACATTTTTTCTGCCCCGAGAAGACTCCGGGCATCTTCCTTATCAAATGTAACCCAAAATCGATTTTTATTCTTCCAAAATGGCTTTAACATATATAAATGTGTTAGATGTCCTCCAGAAGAACCCACAAAACAAATTTTAATTTCTTTATTTTGAGCCTTTTTCCCATCCATTTCCCATCCTCCCTTAATTACACCTCTCCATCACCAATTCCCTTGCATACTGCTTCATACTGCCTTCCTTCAAATCTTTCGGGGTAAATTTCCGTTCTATCCCTGCCAATTTTCGATATTTATCAAATATCTGAATCACCATTTCCATAGATAATGACTTCCCAAGCTTTGATAAAAACATCCGGCCCCAGTATTCCCCCTGACGCCGGAAATGAATCCGCTCCTCCAACCAAAGCCCCGTCTTCCGGCGCAGTTCCTGGGAAAATAAGCAAATCATGGAAGCTTCCCCATGTTTTCTTCGTATGGTAAGAATTCCGGTTTGTGAATTATAATCGGTGACGTCAAGCCGCAGAAGCTCACTGATATCAATTTTATGATAAAAAAGAAATTCCATCATAACCATATCCCGAAGGCAGATACGCCTTCGAAATTCGCTGTCCAGATCCTGGTACTCCCGATCCATAGCAGCAAAAAAGGCTTCCGCTTCCTTTTTTGACAGCAGCACCTGGTTGGACTGTTTTTTTTCCAACCTCCTGGCTGGCCGCAGGGAGCGGCATGGAGCAATCATCCCCTGCCCTGACAGGTAAGACAAGTAATATCCCAATACCCGGGTTTTCCGACAAACTGTGGACACACTTAGATTTTTTTCTGCTGTCAAATAATCCAAATAGGCTTCTATACATTCTTCCCATCCATGATTTCCCGTTTCCTTTTCTGTTAATTTTGAACTGCAGACTAATCCGGCATCTTTGATTTTCTTTCCCTCTATCCAAATATAAAAATGCTCTAAATCCAGACGATACGCCTTTTCTGTCCGCCGATCCAGGCCTTGTCCAACCACACGGCTGCGGATAAAGCCATCAATTAAACGTTTTGAATCTGCAGCAACATCTGTCAAACAAATTTACCTCCTAATATTTAATATTATTTGAAGGTAATTAAGCAGCCTGATAATTAATTCCAAAATTCCCCAATATCCGCATCGATTACCTTCTGTCATCAATAATTATTTGAAGTTATTTGACAAAAGAAATTTTTTGCAACCTGTTACACTATCTCAAAACCTATATGTTTTGAGAATTTTTTTCTTTCATCAACTTTAACAACATTACTATAAAATTCTTGAAAAGTCAATAACAA
>JAAWIS010000065.1 GCA_022796475.1 Lachnospiraceae bacterium
GTGTCGGGGGTTCGAATCCTCTCGCGCACGGTAAAGAGCATTACAAAAGGGAGTATTTATCGAAAGATAGATGCTCTTTTTGCTGTATGTAAGGTTCTTAGAAAATTTAAGGGATTACATGTAAGAATAAGGTGTAACAGTCAGTGAGCGCATATCAAAACTCGCATATCAAAATACCAGAAGTATCAAAAAGAGAGGTTGCAGCAGTCTGTTAAATATGCTATATTAAATATAGAAGGGGAAAGTCAGAGAAGCGACCTACCCTCAAATAATAATTGTTTAGCTTAACCTCAATACGAGATCAGTCGTCACTATTGGTAGTAGTGGCGGCTATTTTTTACCCTTGAAGACCATGTAACACAGGCCAACAAGAGCAACTAAAAGAATACAAAACTGAAATAAATTAGCATATGTAACCATTAGCATCGCCCTCCTTTCTGATGATTGGAGGGTTGCCCCTCCGATGGTGGAGGGTAAGCCGCCTTTGCTCTCTGACTTTCCTTAATGGGCTTGTATCATGATTTCTATAATTTTACATATTAATATAATGGTATCGTTTCACTGCTGATTTAGAATCGTTTCTGAAGCTTCTGCCTGCCGTTATTGCGAAAAGGAAGTACTGTTCACACCATGACGAATCACCACGCTGATTCGTCATGAGCCAGTACAGTTATGGTGGCAAAGCATATGCCCATCGCCGCCAGGCGATTTTAAATGGGCATATTCGGTTACGTTCACAGGGTAACTGTGAACAGTAACAAAAGGAAAGGATAAAAGGGGAGAACTGAAAAAAAAGATTGAAGTTTGTTTTGCCATGTGATATGATAAAGTGCAAAAGTTAAGGATCAAGGACTCAATGCAAGGGCGCAGGCAGAGGGATACCGCGTCCTTTTTCCATATCGGGCATAGAGGCTTTGATAAAATGAGGAGGTATGCATTATGAAAAAGAGATTTGGCTTTATTCTTGCGATGGCTATGGCAGCATCTCTGACCGTGTCCGGATGCGGCAGCAAAAGCAATACAGAGGGCTCTGCTCCTGCCGGGGAAAGTGCTGCAACAGGAGAAAGTCAGGACCAAGGCTCAGCGGATCAGACTGCGTCCGGGCTGGACACATCCGGTTTCCTTGTGGCATCGATTAACTCAGATATTCAGACGGCAGATGTGCATAAAACCACGAAAGATTATCAGCTTCCTATGAATATTTATGACTGCCTGGTCAGTGTTGAAGTAAAGGATGACGGTTCATCCGAGGTGGTTCCTGCATTAGCTGAAAGCTGGGAGATCAGTGATGATGCCCTGACTTATACGTTCCATTTAAGGCAGGATGTAACCTTCCACAATGGAGATCCATTAAAAGCTTCTGATGTTGCTTACAGTTTTCATCGTCAGTTAAGTACCGAAGGTGCAGTAAACACCGATTTTCTTACTCAGATAGCAGGGGCGAATGAACTGATCGAAGGCGGAGCAGATAAGCTGGAAGGTTTTGAAACCATAGATGACTATACCTTTAAAATTACATTAACAGAGCCTTATGCCGGTTTCCTGGCATGTCTTTCTACCCCAGGCTGTTCGATTTACAGCGAAAAAGCCACAGAAGCGGCTGGAGATCAATTTGGCTTGGATCCAGCGCTGACAGTAGGTACTGGCCCCTTTAAGTTTGCTGAGTGGATTATTAATGATCAAATGGTGCTGGTAAGGAATGAGGAGTACTGGAAAGGCGCTTCTGAACTTCCAGGGGTTGTAATTAAGGTTGTTCCGGATACGGAAACCCAGAGAATGATGTTTGAAAACGGACAGCTTGATATTGTAGATTTGGACTATCTGCCCGATGCTGTAGATGATTTTACCAGCCGCTATCCGGATCAGATCATTTCCGGCCCGCGTTTAGGAACCACTTATTTTACCATGAATCAGAATATGGAACCCTTCCAGGATGTAAAGGTACGAAAAGCAGTGCAGATGGCCATTGACCGCCAGTCTGTGCTAGACGCTATGTACGGCGGCAGAGGTCAGTTAGAAAATGGAATTTTCCCTCATGGTTTGTACGGATTTAATGAGAATCTTCCGGAAATTCAGTACGATCCAGAAGCAGCAAAGGCGCTTCTTGCAGAGGCTGGCTACGCCAACGGTTTTGACATGGAGATTGCTGCAGATTCCTCTGCCTCTGATGCGGTAAATCAGGCATTGGAGATTATTCAGGCACAGCTTGGCGAGATTGGAATCAATGCAGAGATAAAAACTATGGATGAATCAACCTGGCTGGCTACAAGAAAAGCCGGAGAGATGGGTTCTTTTATGTCAACCTGGACGGCGGACTATAATGATCCGGACAATTTTATTTACACATTTTTTGGAAATGCAGAAAATACAAAACTCCGCTCTTTAAATTATCCTGATGCTGAGGTAATGGAGCGGGTGCAGAAAGCACGTTCCATCGTGGATCCGGATGAGCGTGTGGCTGAGTACCATGCTTTAGAGGAGAAAATTGTTTCGGAAGACGCCGCATGGGTTCCCATGTATTCCAGACTTCATCCCTTTGCGGTCAGCAAGCGGGTGCAGGGCTTTACCGTTTCATGGAGCGGCCTGGGCGATGTATATTTCTATGGATTATCTTTAAGTGAATAAGTTTTGCCAAAACCACAGATTTGTGTATATGGCATATTAATTAACGCCTCCGTCTGCTGCAGGCGCTCCAGATACAACCTTTGCTGTCTGGCGAATGTATAGACTGCAGCGTGATGGGGGCATTCTTTTTGTTTTCCTGTGCCTATGGATATCCGGCAGCATTTTGCAGGCAAATCAGCAATGTTCCGTAGGCAAAGGAAAACAGGTAGAAAGGGGATTACCAGTGATAAAAAATGTCCTGAAACGGATTCTGATTGCGATTCCGGTATTAATTGGTGTTGTATTGATTATTTTTATAATGCTTCGGATTGTTCCGGGAGATCCGGTAACGACTATGATGGGGGAGCATGTAAATCAGGCGGTAATTGAGAAGGTCAGCAGGGAGATGGGCCTGGATCAGCCGCTTTATGTCCAATTCTTCAAATATGTGGGCAATGCCCTGAAAGGCGATTTCGGTACGTCTTACCGTTTAAATCGGAACGTAACTAAGATAATCCTGGATGCATTCCCAAATACGGTGAAGCTGTCGGTTTGTGCAGCGGTAATTGCCTGGCTTATCGGCATTACAGCAGGAATTGTAGCTGCAATTAATCAAAACCGGCTATTAGACCGCTTATTTATGGGAGGAGCCCTGGCAGGCGTATCCATGCCAGTATTTATGATTGCACTGGTTCTGCAATACCTGTTTGCATTTAAATTTAAATGGTTTCCGGTATCCGGATATGACTCTTTGGCCTGTATGATTCTCCCGGCCATTGCCCTGGGGTGGAATTCTGCAGGGAGTATTGCCCGGATGACCCGTTCCAACTTAGTAGAGGTAATGCAGGATGACTATATCCGGACTGCCAGAGCCAAGGGATTAATGGAAAGCGGCGTAATTGTGGGACATGCCTTGAAAAACGCCATGCTTCCGGTGGTGACTATGATGGCGCTTCAGATCTCCAGTATGCTTTCCGGAGCAGTATTAACAGAAAGTGTGTTTGGTATTCCGGGAATTGGCCGTCTGGCAGTGAATGCTATCGAAAATCGGGATATGCCCCTTTTGCAGGGAACCGTAATTTTCACTACAATCCTTGTTATTATCGGAAATATGATAGCAGATATGCTGTATTCCGTTTTGGATCCCAGAATCAGAGAGGGGGCATAAGAGAACCATGGGAACAGATATGAAAAGGGAGGAATCCCAAAATAAAGTGCTGGAGATAGCAGATTTAAAAGCAGCGGCATTTGAAGATACAGCAGCCCAGATTGGAGAAGAGGAAACCTGGTGTGATCAAGTGAAAAAGCTGGTAAGGCAGAATAAGCTGGCAGCGTTTTCGGCAATTCTGATTGTTGTGATTATTCTGATGGCAGTATTCGCCCCCCTTGTATCGCCTTATGATCCCTATGCACAGGCGCTGAAGGACAGGCTGCTGGCTCCCTGCTCAGCACACTGGCTGGGAACGGATGAATTGGGGCGGGATATGTTTAGCCGGATTATTTACGGTGCCAGGATTTCCCTGACAATCGGCCTGGTGCCTACCCTGATATCTATGATAATCGGTACGGTTCTGGGGCTGATTGCCGGCTACTACGGGGGAAAGATTGATTTTGCAATTATGCGGATGGCCGATGTAATGCTGGCATTTCCCTCCTTGCTTCTGGCTATGGTGGTTATGTATACCATGGGCGGAGGACTGGTAAATATTTTTATTGCCTTAAGTTTGGTAAACTGGGCAGGAACAGCCCGAATCGTCCGCGCCCAGACGCTGTCGCTAAAGGAAGCGGAATATGTGGAAGCTGCCCGTTCTATCGGAGTTAAGAGCCGGACCATTTTACTCCGGCATATTCTGCCAAACTGTCTGCCGTCTTTAATTGTTTTATTTACGTTAAATATTCCCTCAGCAATCTTATCAGAATCTTCCTTAAGCTTTTTAGGAGTAGGCGCCCAGCCGCCTTCTGCAAGCTGGGGACTGGCAGTGGTCAGAGGGAAAAAGTATCTGTTTACGGAACCGTGGCTTTCCATTGCCCCCAGCATTGCAATCATGATTATTGTAATGGCCTTTAATTTTTTAGGCGATGGTTTGCGGGATGTGCTGGATCCATATCTGAAAGAACAGTAAGGAGGGAATGGATATGAACGAAGAGCTGGCGCTCCAAATTAAAGATTTAAAATCCCACTTCTTTACTTCCAAGGGCGTGGTTCCGGCAGTAGACGGGGTTTCAATTGATGTGCCTCCAGGAAAGATTATCGGTTTAGTAGGAGAATCCGGGTGCGGAAAAAGTATGACAGCCATGTCAGTGATGGGACTTCTGCGTCATCCGGGGCGTGTTGTGGATGGGACGATCCTTTTGGAAGGGCGGGATATTACCCATTTATCCAGGCGGGAACAGTCAAAGATCCGGGGAAATGAGATTTCAATGATTTTCCAGGAACCCATGACCTCTTTAAATCCGGTGTATCCGGTAGGAAAGCAGGTGCAGGAGGCTATCCTTCTGCATCAAAACGTAACAAAAGAAGAGGCAAAGGAAAGAGTAATCCAGATTTTTAAAGAAGTGGGGATTCCAGAACCAGAAAAGCGGTATCGCTCATTTCCTCATCAGCTGTCCGGCGGTCTTCGCCAAAGAGTTATGATTGGGATGGCAATGGTCTGCCGTCCAAAGGTAATGATTGCAGATGAACCGACTACTGCATTGGATGTAACCATTGAGGCACAGATCTTAAGACTGATGAAGCGCCTTCGGGATGAACAGGGGACATCCATTATTCTGATTACCCATAATATGGGCGTGGTGGCGGAAGTTTGCGACTATGTGTACGTAATGTATGCCGGCAATGTAATGGAGCAGGCAGAAACGTTTGAATTATTTGAGCGGACCCAGCACCCTTATACCCAGGGCTTGCTAAAATCCATTCCTAAACTGGACAGGAAAGAAGAACGGCTTTATACGATTAATGGAGTCGTTCCAAACCTTCTCCATTTGCCGAAAGGCTGTAATTTCTGCAACCGCTGTGATCAGTCAGTGGAGAAATGTTTTTTGGAAAAGCCGGAGCTTTATGAAACAGGAGAAGGCCATAAGGTACGGTGTTTCCGATATGAAGGTGGGGTGAAAGGCTGATGGCAGAAGAAAAGAAAGGGATGAAAAAGGAAAAGGGAAGAGTCCTTTTGGAGGCAGCAGATTTAGTGAAGGAATTTCCTCTGACAAACAGCCGAAAGGGGAAACAGGTAGTTCATGCTGTATCCGGTGTAAATTTAACCATATATGAGGGCGAAACGCTGGCGCTGGTGGGAGAATCCGGCTGCGGAAAAAGTACCCTTGGACGGACGTTAATCCGTCTGCTTCCGGCAACTTCTGGCCGCCTGCTGTTTTACGGAATGGAAATTTCTTCCATGAAAGAGAAAGAATTTGCTGTGTACCGCAGACAGATGCAGTTGATTTTCCAAGATCCATATGCTTCGTTAAATCCCAGAATGAATGTAAAGGAAATTATCGCAGAACCTCTTACGACTTATGGGATGGCAAAAGATAAAAATGACTTGGAGCAGCAGGTAAAGGAATTGATGAAAGAGGTAGGAATTCCGGCAGAGTTCATTAACCGCTATCCCCACCAGTTTTCTGGAGGGCAGCGGCAGCGAATCGGGATTGCCAGGGCAATTGCCTTACGGCCAAAACTGATTGTATGTGATGAACCAGTATCTGCTTTGGATGTATCGATCCAGTCCCAGGTGCTGAATTTGCTGAAAGATTTGCAGGATGAGCATTCTCTCACGTATTTATTTATTTCTCACGATTTAAGTGTAGTGAAGTTTATTGCAGATCGGGTGTGCGTGATGTTTCTCGGAATGATATGTGAGATTGGGGATACGGAAACGCTTTATGAAAAGCCCCTCCATCCTTATACCAGATTTTTGCTGGACGCCATTCCTAAGGCAGATCCAAAACTTCGGAATGAGAAAAAGGAACTGCTGACAGGAGAAATTCCAAGCCCTGTTAATCCGCCCTCTGGCTGCCGGTTCCATACCCGCTGCCCTTATGCAAAGGATATTTGCAGGCAGGAAGTTCCTCGCGGAAAAGAAATAGGAGAGCGGCAGGTATTCTGCCATTTTCCGCTGGAAGGGTAACAGTTACAAATGGTCTGCTGATTCAATATCGGCAATACAAAATACCAATGTACAGGCTGTAGAATTGTTTCCGGTTTTTCGGCAGCAGGAAATCCAAAAGAAAATACTTTCAGCAGGAATGTAAGGCGCTCTTGCCTGCTGAGGACAATGGAGAGAAAAAATGAGCAGGACGCAATGGATGGTGCATGGGAAAAAAGCAGATTTTAAGGCGATTGGAGCGGCTTTCGGTATTAGTCCCATTACTGCCCGGATTATCCGGAACCGGGATGTAGTAGGAATGGATGCTGTCTATCAGTACCTAAATGGGACGGCAGAGGATCTGTATGAGCCGATGCTGCTTCCGGATATGGGAAAGGCACTGGAGATTTTGCAGGGCAAGATTGAAGGGGGAAAGCGGATCCGGATTGTAGGCGACTATGATATTGACGGCATCTGCTCAACTTATCTGCTGTATCAGGCCCTGAAACGGGTAGGGGCTAATGTGGACTATGAGATTCCGGATCGGATAAAAGACGGCTATGGGATCAATGATTCCATTATCCGGGCAGCAGCGGCAGAGGGAGTTGATACGATTTTAACATGTGATAACGGGATTGCCGCAATTGATCAGGCAAAGCTTGCCAGGGATTTGGGAATGACCATGGTTGTGACCGATCATCATGATATCGGCCAGGACGAGGCAGGTGAGGACTTGCTTCCTCAAGCGGCAGCGGTAGTAAATCCAAAACGCAAAGGAAGCCCTTATCCATTTCCGGAGATCTGCGGAGGCATGGTGGCTTATAAAGTAGTAAAGGCCTTATATCGGATTTTCGGCATTCCGGAAGAAGAATGGCTGGACTTAATGGAATTTGCGGCGTTAGCTACCGTAGGGGACGTAATGAAGCTTCAGGATGAAAACCGGATTGTAGTTAAGGAAGGCCTGAAACGAATCGGAAAAACGAAAAATCTGGGTTTAAGGAAGCTGATTGAGAAAAACAATCTGGATCCGGCCAGAATTACCGCCTATCACATCGGTTTTGTCATCGGCCCCTGTTTAAATGCCAGCGGAAGGCTGGAAACTGCAAAACAGGCTCTTTCCCTGCTTCTTACCCAGGATGAGGAAGAGGCAGACAGGCTTGCAGAAAAGCTTAGGGAACTGAATGATACCAGAAAAGCTATGACTGCGAAAGGCGTGGAGGAGGCATCTGCCCTGGTTGAGGAGCGATATCAAAAGGATTGGGTTTTAGTAGTGTATCTTCCGGACTGTCACGAATCCCTGGCAGGGATTGTAGCAGGAAGGCTGAGGGAACGGTATCATAAGCCTGCTATCGTTCTGACCAGGGGAGAGGAATCTATAAAAGGATCCGGTCGTTCCATTGAAGGATATCATATGTTTGAAAGCCTCACAGAGGCTGGAGATCTTTTGCTAAAATTCGGAGGCCATCCGATGGCTGCAGGACTGTCTTTGGAGGAAGAAAAAATCGACTGGCTGCGCCAAAGGCTGAATGAAAATGCAAAAAATAAGCTGACAGAAGATGATTTTATCGAAAAGCTTTGGATTGATGTAGCTGTGCCTTTTGAGTATGTAAGTGAGCCTCTTATTCAGGAATTAAGCTGTTTGGAGCCTTTTGGCCAGGGAAATGAAAAGCCTCAGTTTGCCCAAAAGCATTTGAAAATTCACCGGGCCAGGGTTGCCGGCAAGAACCGGAATGTGGTAATGCTGACTCTCATTACGGAATCCGGACTTTCTATGGAAGCCAGATGGTTTGGGGATGGGGATGAATTTATGAAGGAAAAAGGAAGCAGCCAGTTTATGGATGTGATTTATTATCCGGAAATTAACGAGTATAATGGAAAAAGAAGCCTTCAGGTGATTCTGCGTCAGTATCGGTTTGAGGGCATAAGTGAAGCATGAAACCAGCAAATACTATGAAACAAGCGAGGTAAGAAAAATGGTAAATCAGGTAATGGATTTTATCACCCAATATGACGGGGAAGTAGGACAGGCTATCCAGGCAGAAGCAGCAAGACAGAGAAGAAATTTGGAGCTGATTGCCTCAGAAAATATTGTGTCAGAACCGGTGATGATGGCGATGGGCACCGTGCTGACGAATAAATATGCAGAAGGCTATTCCGGAAAGCGGTATTATGGCGGATGCCAGTGTGTAGATGTGGTGGAAACCATTGCCATTGAAAGGGCAAAAAAGCTGTTTGGCTGCGACTATGCCAACGTACAGCCCCACTCTGGCGCTCAGGCAAATATGGCAGTATTTTTGGCTATGCTGAAGCCGGGAGATACGGTAATGGGCATGAGCTTAGACTGCGGCGGCCATTTAACCCACGGTTCACCAGTTAACTTTTCCGGATTATATTTCCATATTGTGCCTTATGGTGTGGATGAAGAAGGCTTTATTGACTACGGCCAGGTAGAAAAGCTGGCTATGGAAAATAAGCCGAAGTTAATCGTGGCAGGAGCCAGCGCCTATGGAAGAATCATCGATTTTAAACGGTTCCGCCAGATTGCAGATCAATGCGGCGCATATCTGATGGTGGATATGGCTCATATTGCCGGACTGGTTGCGGCAGGTGTCCATCCAAGCCCCATCCCTTACGCTCATGTGGTAACTACCACCACTCACAAGACCTTAAGAGGGCCAAGAGGCGGACTGATTTTGGCAAATCAGGAAGCAGCGGATCAGTTTAATTTTAATAAGGCCATCTTCCCGGGTACTCAGGGCGGCCCATTAGAGCACATTATCGCTGGCAAGGCAGTTTGCTTCGGCGAAGCCTTAAAACCAGAATTTAAAACCTACCAGGAGCAGGTGGTAAAAAATGCAAAGGCACTGGCAGCCGCTTTGGAAAAACAGGGATTTCGTATTCTTACCGGTGGCACAGATAACCATCTGATGCTGGTAGACCTTCGGGGAATGGATGTATCCGGCAAGGAGCTGCAGAACCGCTGTGATGAAGTATTTATTACACTGAATAAAAATACTGTTCCCAATGATCCCAGAAGTCCCTTCGTTACCTCCGGCGTCCGCATCGGAACTCCAGCAGTTACGACCAGAGGATTAGTGGAAGCAGACATGGAAAAGATTGCAGAATGCATCTGGCTTGCAGCTACCGACTTTGAAGGGAAGGCAGACTTTATCCGTGGGGAAGTAGAGAAAATTTGCAGCAAGTATCCGCTGTATGAGAAATGATGATGGAACTGTGATTCCACATAGAAAGCCATAGAAAGGATAGGAGGAGCAGGCGATTTCGCCTGCTTTCTCCTTTTGACGATGTCCGGATGTGTAAAAATTGTCAGTGTTTTTGTATGCGCTATACGGTTTCATTTATTTTCCGGAAAACTTCCTGGCAGACCTGCTGTAGGTACTCGCTTAAAGGAGCATCTTTACAGCCGATAATCATATGATTACAGCGGTTAATGGGAATTAAAATTTTATAAGCAGAGCTGGAGCCTATGGCAGCAGCAATGGCCGGAGTAATTTCTCCAAGGAGGGAATTTGCAATCACAATTCCCACAGGCCCTACAATAATATCGGCATCTTTTGAATTTACAATGATCGGGTTCTCTCCGGTTGCGCCGTAATCAGCTCCTGCTTTCATCATTGCCAAAGTAGCATTGCTGTTGGTTCCGATTCCATATAAGTTAAAGATGCCTGGTGTGGGGCAGTTTTTTTTTAACTGTTCAATAATCGATTTTCCCATGCGGCCCCCCTGGCCGTCAATTACTAGAACTTTCATAAAATATCCTTTCTGAATACTGAAAATAGAAAACTGTTAATATAAAGAAACAACAAGCCAATAGAACGGGATTACTGAGTCTGCTGTAAAACAGATAACCCCATTATATTGGCTTGTTTGCTGTTTGTCTATTGATTCTTTATGAGTTTTTGTATTTTAGATGGTAAACGACAGTTTTTTCCTAAGCTTCTTTTTTCTGATTTAAATTTTTCTCTGCTGTAGCCAGCATTAACTTGATACGGTTTAGCTGGTTCACTTCGCTGGCACCTGGATCATAGTCTACCGCAATAATATTGGCATGAGGATAATGATTTCTCAGCTCCTTGATTACGCCTTTGCCTACGATATGGTTAGGAAGGCAGCCGAAGGGCTGGGTGCACACAATATTTCCTACGCCGCTGTGGATTAATTCCAGCATTTCTCCTGTTAAAAACCATCCTTCTCCTGTCTGATTCCCAAGAGATACATAATCTTTTGCCATATCAGCCAAGTTCCGGATATCAGCAGGAGGGCTAAAGTGCCTGCTGCGTCTTAATTCCCGTCTGGCAGATTTCCGGAAAAATTCCAGCAGTGAAATGCCCATATTGCACAGTAAGGCAGTAGAACGTTTTCCGCCTAAATGCTCCGCCTTAAAATTGCTGTTGTAGAAGGAATACAGCAAAAAGTCCATTAAATCCGGCATAACAGCTTCCGCACCTTCCGATTCCAAAAGTTCCACAATATGGTTGTTTGCCAAAGGCGAGAACTTAACCAGAATTTCTCCCACGATTCCAACTTTTGGCTTTTGTATATCTGTTCGGGGCAAAGCGTCAAAGTCGCGGATAATTGCCCGAAGATTTCTGGAAAATTCCATCATGTCCGGCCCTTTCCTGGAAAGAGAACGGATGCAGCGCTGCTTCCATTTTTCATGGAGTGCATTGGTGCTGCCAGGCGTTTTTTCGTAAGGACGGGTAGCGTAAACGACCCGCATAAACAGATCGCCGTATACCACCGCCTGAAGTCCCTTGGTTAACAGGGGAAGGGTTATGGCAAATCCAGGATTCGTTTCCATGCCGTTGGCATTAACGGAAATTACAGGGATCTGTTCCATTCCGGCTTTTTCTAAAGCGCGGCGGATAAATCCGATATAATTGGAAGCCCGGCATCCTCCTCCGGTCTGGCTCATAAAAATGGCGGTGTGATCCAAATCGTATTTGCCGGAAAGGAGCGCTTCCATAATCTGCCCAATTACAATCAGGGAGGGATAGCAGGCATCGTTGTTTACGTACTTTAAGCCCACATCAACTGCAGAACGGTTGTGGTTTTGCAGAACTTCCATATGATATCCGCAGGAATTGATGGCTGCCTCCAGCAAATCAAAGTGAATCGGTGACATCTGAGGACAGAGAATCGTGTAATCCTTTTTCATCTCTTTGGTAAAGAGAACCCGGTTATAGGCGCTGGAAACAACCTTACGGCGATACTGCTTCTGCTCCCGAACCCGTAAGGCGGCAATCAGAGAGCGGACGCGGATTCGGGCTGCCCCCAGGTTATTTACTTCATCAATTTTTAAAACAGTATAAATTTTTCCTGCTTTGGTTAAAATATCGCTGACTTGATCCGTAGTTACCGCATCTAAACCGCAGCCAAAGGAATTTAACTGGATTAAATCCAGCTCCGGATGATTTTTTACCAGGGATGCTGCCCGGTAAAGCCGTGTATGGTACATCCACTGATCCGTTACTACCAGCGGCCGTTCCACCTGTCCTAAATGGGAAATGGAGTCTTCTGTTAGCACTGCAAATCCATAGGATGTGATTAGTTCCGGAATACCGTGATGGATTTCAGGATCCACGTGATAGGGACGGCCTGCCAGGACGATTCCATGGCGGTGATTCTCATTAAGCCAGGCCAGAGTTTCCTGGCCCTTTTGCTCCACGTCCCGCCTGGACTGTTCCAGTTCCACCCAGGCCTTGTGGGCGGCGTCGGCGATTTCTGTCCGTGTCATGGGGCGGGCCGCTTTGGAATGAGGGCCAAACGCATTTAAAAATTCCCGAACTAATGCAAGGGTAAGGACCTCTTCATTTGTAAAGGCCAGGAAGGGATTCATGAAAGTTACATGTTCGGATTCCAGCTCTTCCACATTATTTTTAATATTTTCAGCGTAGGAAGTAACCATTGGACAATTGTAGTGGTTTCCTGCTTCTGCCGTTTCATTCCGCTCGTAAGGGATGCAGGGATAAAAAATAAATTTAACATTTTTCTTAATCAGCCAGGAAACGTGTCCATGGGCAATCTTAGCCGGATAACATTCGGACTCGCTGGGGATGGATTCGATGCCAAGCTCATAAATCTGACGGCTTGACTGGGGCGACAGGATCGTGCGGAAGCCTAATTCCCGGAAGAATACTGCCCAGAAGGGGTAATTCTCACACATATTCAGCACTCTTGGAATCCCGACTTCTCCACGGGGAGCCTGATCCGCATCTAATGGCTCATAGTCAAACATCCGATGGTATTTATAATCAAAGAGATTTGGAATCTCTTTCTTTGCTTTGTGCTGTCCCAGACCCCGCTCACAGCGGTTTCCGGTAACAAACTGCCTTCCGCCGTCAAACTGGTTAATGGTCAGAACACAATGGTTTAAACAGCCCTGGCAGCGGGTCATTACAGTGCGGTAAGTTAAGGCTGTAATTTTTTCCAGCGGAAGCATAGAGGTGGTTTTTGAAGCATCATACCGCTCCCTTGCAATTAGAGCGGCTCCGAAAGCACCCATAATTCCGGCGATATCCGGCCGTATGGCCTGGCAGCCAGAGATAATTTCAAAGCTTCTTAGTACAGCGTCATTGTAAAAGGTGCCGCCCTGAACCACAACATGATGGCCTAAATCGGATGGGCTGGTAATCTTTATTACTTTGAATAAGGCATTTTTTATAACTGAATAAGCCAGGCCAGCAGAAATATCTGCCACAGAAGCCCCTTCCTTCTGGGCCTGCTTTACGTTGGAATTCATAAATACGGTACAGCGGGTTCCCAGATCTGTGGGATTTTCTGCAAATAATGCTTCTCTGGCAAAATCCTCAACTTGGTAATTTAAAGATTTTGCAAACGTTTCAATAAAAGAACCGCATCCGGAGGAACATGCCTCATTAAGCTGAACACTGTCTACGGTGCCGTCTTTGATGCGGATACACTTCATGTCCTGGCCTCCGATATCCAGGATACAGTCGACCTCTGGCTCAAAAAAAGCAGCAGCATAGTAGTGGGAGATGGTTTCCACTTCTCCTTCATCCAGCATCAGAGCGGATTTCAGAAGCGCTTCTCCATATCCGGTGGAGCAGGACCAGGCGATTTTTGCTGTATCCGGAAGCTGGCTGCTGATTTCACGGACAGCCCGGATAGCAGTGGCTAAGGGGCTTCCGCTGTTGCCGCTGTAAAAATGGTACAGAAGTTTTCCGTCTTCTCCCACCAAAGCTACCTTGGTAGTGGTGGAACCGGCATCAATCCCTAAAAAACAGTTTCCTTTATAAGATGATAAATCACCCTTTTCAACACAGTTACTTTGGTGGCGAAGGCAGAATGCATCATAGGCAGCCTGATTTTCAAATAAAGGTTCCATTCGTTTTACTTCAAACTCCATCTGAATTCCACTGGTCAGATGACGGATCATATCATCCAGCAAAACAGGCGGTTTTTTGGTATCTGCATTCATGGCAGCTCCTGTGGCTGCAAACAAATGGGAATGGTCCGGCGCAATAATTTGTTTTCCTGCAAGGTGCAGAGTGCGGATAAAGGCATTTCGCAGCTCCGGCAGAAAGTGAAGAGGGCCGCCAAGAAATGCCACATTTCCACGGATTGGCTTGCCGCAGGCTAAGCCGCTTATGGTTTGGTTTACCACTGCCTGAAAAATGGAGGCGGCTAAGTCCTCCTTTGTTGCTCCTTCATTGATCAGAGGCTGGATATCTGTTTTGGCAAATACGCCGCAGCGGGCGGCGATTGGGTAGATGGCCTGATAGTTTGCAGCGTATTGATTCAAACCTGCTGCATCCGTCTGTAAAAGGGAGGCCATCTGATCGATAAAGGATCCGGTTCCTCCTGCACAGATTCCGTTCATCCGCTGGTCGATACCATTGGAAAAATAAATGATTTTAGCATCTTCACCGCCAAGCTCGATAGCCACATCAGTGTGTGGGGCATAATCCTGAAGGGCAGTAGCCACTGCCACAACCTCCTGGACAAAATCAGTTTTTAAATGGCGGGATAAGGTAAGCCCGCCGGATCCGGTAATGGATGGAACCACATCTAAAGGTCCCAGTTTCTCTTTTGCCTGTGTCAAAAGTTTTGCCAAAGTTTCCTGGATATTTGCATAATGCCGCTCATAACCGGAAAATAATATATGTAGGTCTGGATTTAAAACAGCAATTTTTACTGTAGTGGAACCGATGTCGATTCCTAGTGTATTTGGTCTTCTCATATATGCGGGGAATTTCCCCAGTTACCTCCTTTGAATAAAAGCAACGTTTTTGCTATGAACCTCCATGTGCCCGGAAGCTGATGCATCGCTGAGCTTTCACAGTAGAAACAGATAAATTCGGATCATAGTCAAAAACGACTGTGAAAAAGAGCCAAATGAAACGATTCTTAGTTTAACATAAAAACAGAAAGATTACAATTAGTAGGTACTGTTAAAAAATTGTAAAAATAGGAGCTGTTTTTGCCGAAAAGGGAAAAGAAAGCCAATTCATTTGACAAACCAGAGTGCAGAATTTATAATAAGATAACACAGCAGATATACCAAAATACACATCATTCTGGGAGAATGGAGGATGGGCTGATGATACAGATTTTTAAGACAGAAGACGGCGTCATTCATCAGACTGATGAAAGGCAGGCCGGAGCCTGGATTGCGCTGACCAATCCTACTGCCACAGAGATTTTGGAAATATCAGATGCGTATCAGATTGATCCGGATCATCTCAGAGCTCCTATGGATGAAGAGGAACGTTCCCGTATTGAGGCGGAAGAAGACTACATTTTGATTTTGGTGGATATTCCTTCTACAGAAGAGCGAAGCGGGAAGGATCGGTACATTACAATCCCCTTAGGCATAGTGATGACCAATGATGTGATTATCACGGTTTGTCTGGAGGAAACGTCGATTCTTTCGGTATTTATGGATGGAAGAGTCCGGGATTTCCATACGTTTATGAAAACTCGGTTTATCCTTCAGATCTTATATAAAAATGCGTCCCTTTACTTACAGTATCTGCGGGTAATCGATAAAAAAAGCGAGGTAATCGAGCAGAAGCTTCATCAGTCCCAGAGGAATCAGGAGCTGATCGAACTTCAGGAACTGGAAAAAAGCCTTCTTTATTTTACTACGTCCCTTCGTTCCAATGAAGTCGTGCTGGAAAAACTGATGAAAAGTGAACGGATCAAAAAATACCCAGAGGATACGGAGCTGCTGGAGGATGTAATTATTGAAAACAAACAGGCTATTGAGATGGCTAATATCTACAGCGGAGTTTTGGGGGGAACTATGGATCTGTTTGCGTCGGTGATTTCCAACAATCTAAATATTGTTATGAAATTTTTAGCTACGATTACGATTGTAATGTCTATTCCAACCATGGTAGCCAGCTTTTATGGGATGAATGTATCGCTATCGGGGATGCCGTTTGCGACCAATCCTCATGGATTTTCCATTGTGCTTGGGTTTGCCATTGTGATTTCTCTGATTGTAGCATGGATTTTTTCAAAAAAAGATTTGTTTTAAGGCAGCCTTAAGCGGAAGCCGGCAGAGGCCGGATGATCAATTGATAATGAAACAAAGAAGGATGGTGCCATGAAATTTTTTGAAGGGTTAGAACGGAAGCTGGGGCGCTATGCCATTAAGGGCCTGCCCCGGATTATTGTGCTGCTTTACGGTTTGGGGATGGTGATTCATTTAATCAATCCCGCCTTTTACTATCTGTTTTTCAGCTTAGAGGGGGGAGCGCTCCTTCATGGACAGATTTGGCGGATTATTACCTTTATGATGTATCCGCCTGTTACCAGAGGAGGGGATCCCATTAGCTGGATTTTGTTAAATATGCTGATTATCCCCACTTATTATTTTCTCAGCAATACATTGGAAACCATTTGGGGAGCATTTCGGTTTAACGTTTATTTCCTTTTAGGAATTCTCGGCCATGTGGCAGGAGCTGTATTTGCTTACCTGATTTGGGGCGTCAGCATTCCCATGACTCCCATCTACCTGAATTTTTCACTTTTTATTGCGGTGGCGCTGATGTTTCCCGAAGTACAGTTTTTTATTTTCGGGGTGCTTCCTGTAAAGGCTAAATATTTGGCCCTGGCGGAAACGGTGATTTATTTGTATGAGTTTATCAGAGGCCCGATGATTACCAAGCTTGAGGTTGGGCTGTCCCTGATTAATGTTTTGCTGTTCTTTGCGATAACCAGGAATGTAAAGAAATTTTCACCGAAAGAGATTAAACGGAAGAGAGAATTTAAAGCTCAGGTAAAGATGATGCCTGCAGGCCGTACACGCCATCGCTGTGCAGTCTGCGGACGAACAGAAGAAGACGGGGCGCAGATGGAATTTCGCTATTGTTCGAAATGTGCCGGCAGTTATGAGTATTGCCAGGATCATTTATATACCCATCAGCATGTTGGAAACGAACCTCAGGAAACTGCTTCCGTGAAGCAAAAATGATGGGGAAATCAGCCCGGTAAGGGATTTGGAGGATTAAGATGAATTTTAAAATGAAAAAGACAAAGATTATCTGTACCATGGGGCCAAATACGAGCAACCCGGAAATTTTAAGGGGATTAGCGGAAAATGGAATGGATGTGGCACGTTTTAATTTTTCTCATGGAACTCATGAGGAACATAAAAGCCGCCTGGAACTGCTAAAGCAGATCCGCAAGGACGTAGACAGGCCCATTGCCGCTCTGCTGGATACCAAGGGGCCGGAGATCCGCACCGGTTTGTTAAAGGATGAAAAAAAGGTTGCATTAACAGAGGGGCAGGACTTTACGCTTACCACCAGAGAGGTGACAGGAGATGAGCATATCTGCTCCATCAACTATGACGGCCTGAATGATGATGTTAAGCCGGGAAACCGGATCTTAATTGACGACGGGTTAATTGAACTTAAGGTAAAAGAAGTAAAGGACACAGATATTTTGTGTACGGTAATCAACGGCGGGGAATTAGGACAGCGCAAAGGCGTCAATGTTCCCAATGTAAAGATTAAGCTTCCGGCGCTGACCGAAAAAGATAAGGATGATATTCGTTTCGGCATTCGGGAAGGCTTTGATTTTATTGCCGCATCCTTTGTCCGTTCTGCTGATGCGATTAAGGAAATCCGCAGTATTTTGCAGGAAGAGGGGGCGAATCTGCAGATCATTGCCAAAATCGAGAATGCAGAAGGGATTGACAATCTGGATGACATTATCCAGGAGGCTGACGGAATTATGGTAGCCAGAGGCGATATGGGTGTGGAAATTCCGGCGGAAAAAGTTCCCTATCTTCAAAAAACCATTATTTCCAAGTGCAACGAAGCCTGTAAGGTGGTAATTACAGCAACCCAGATGCTGGATTCCATGATCCGAAATCCGCGGCCTACCAGGGCAGAGGTGACGGATGTGGCCAATGCAGTTTATGACGGAACTGATGTGGTGATGCTTTCCGGCGAAACTGCTATGGGCAAGTATCCAATCGAAGCACTTAAGATGATGGCGACGATTGTGGAAGACAGCGAGTCCCATTTGGATTATGCTTCCTATCAAAACCGTCATGTTGCAGCAGTTAGCGAACATACCATTTCAAACGCAGTGTGCTATTCCTCTGTAGCTACAGCCCATGATCTTCACGCCAAGGTAATTGTGGCGCCCAGCATTACCGGCTATACCACAAAGATGCTTTCCAAATGGCGTCCCGGCTGCCAGATTATCGGGATGTCGCCAAGCATGTCGGCTGTGCGTCAGATGATGATTTACTGGGGAGTCCGGCCCATCTGGTCCAGAAGGGCTGAGTCAACAGATGAACTGATTGAAAATTCCCTGAGGGAACTGCAGGAGAAAGGGATTGTAGAGAAAGGGGATATTACGGTGATTACAGCCGGGGTGGTATCCTATGTGAGAAGGAATGAACCAGCGACTCAGACGAATATTATGAGAGTGGTGCCGATTGAATAAAAAACGGTTATCAGTGTTTTGCCGATAAGGATTATGAAAAGTACTGGACAAAGGCGTCTGTCATAGAGTACAATACCGAAGATGTATTGTGCTTTATGATAGACGTTTTCTGCTTTTGAAACGCTTCTGCAAATGGAAACCCGTTTGCATGAAAGCGGAGGGATCCTTGATTTTGCGGTTCCTTTTTACAGAATTTATTACAAAAAGCCTTGGAAAAGAGAGGAGATCACTATGGATAAGAAACCATTTGTAACGCTGGAGCAGATCCAAAAAATTGTGACAGAGTATCCAACACCATTTCACCTGTATGATGAGAAAGGAATTCGGGAAAATGCCAGAAGGCTTCACCAGGCATTTTCCTGGAACAAGGGGTATAAGGAATATTTTGCAGTGAAGGCAACGCCCAACCCGTTTATTTTAAAGATTTTAAAAGAAGAGGGCTGCGGCACAGACTGCTCTTCCGCAACGGAATTGATGATGTCAGAAGCATGTGGATTTTCCGGCCATGAAATCATGTTTTCTTCTAATGATACGCCTTTAGAGGAATTTGCCTATGCTCAAAAACTTGGGGCCATTATTAATCTGGATGATATTACCCATATTCAGGATTTGGAAGATACGCTGGGATATATTCCAGAAACCATTAGCTGCCGGTACAATCCAGGGGGAGTATATGAAATCAGCAATGGAATTATGGATAATCCGGGAGATGCCAAATACGGCATGACCAAAGAACAGATGGCTGAGGCCTTTCGCGTCCTGAAAGAAAAGGGGGCAAAACATTTTGGAATTCATGCGTTCCTGGTCAGCAATACGGTGACCAATGACTATTATCCGGCTCTTGCTAAAACTTTGTTTGAGCTGGCTGTTGCGCTTCAAAAGGAAACTGGCGCTAAGGTGGAATTTATTAATCTGTCTGGCGGCGTGGGGATTCCATACCGCCCGGATCAGAAACCAAACGATATTTTTGCTATCGGCGAAGGGGTTCGCAAGGTTTATGAGGAAATTCTGATTCCGGCAGGAATGGGAGATGTGGCGCTGTATACTGAGTGCGGCCGTTTTATGCTGGGCCCTTATGGATGCCTGGTGACCAAGGCGATTCATGAAAAACACACCTATAAAGAGTATATCGGAGTAGATGCCTGCGCTGTTAATCTGATGCGTCCGGCCATGTACGGCGCCTACCATCATATTACGGTGGCCGGGAAGGAAGAGGCTGTCTGTGATCACAAATATGATGTAGTGGGCTCACTTTGCGAAAACAATGATAAGTTTGCAGTAGACCGGATGCTGCCAGAGATTGAAAAAGGCGATTATCTGGTGATCCATGATGCAGGAGCACACGGCTTTGCCATGGGATATAATTATAATGGAAAGCTGAGATCAGCAGAACTGCTGCTGCAAGAGGACGGATCCATCCAGATGATCCGGCGTGCAGAAACAGCCAGAGATTACTTTGCCACATTTGACTTCTGTGATCTGCTGAAACAATATTAAGGTGATACACCCTCTGGGGGATGTGCACTTCGCGCTTAAGGAAACTGTCTGCTGGCGCTAGACGCGCTCCGGCGCGAGAGTCCGGCTTGCCGGACTCTTTGTTCTGTCACAAACTGCTAGTGTTCTGACACATTTACTTTCAGCTAAATGACGCAGAATGAATGTTCAGTCTGCAAGGCGGCGGAGGGAGGCGATGCGGTGGCATCGCCTTCCGACAACAACGCAGCAGATGGAAATTCAGGCAAGTCATTTGGCGAAATGTAAACGTGTCGGAACACTAGTGTTCTGTCTGGCTCATAGATAGGCAAACTTCCTTGCCTATTTTCCTGACAGCGTTACTCCCCAAGCCTCGACGTAGCAACCGCTACGCC
>JAAWIS010000066.1 GCA_022796475.1 Lachnospiraceae bacterium
CACCACGCTGAT
Organism: Lachnospiraceae bacterium; assembly: GCA_022796475.1. Lineage (GTDB taxonomy): Bacteria > Bacillota > Clostridia > Lachnospirales > Lachnospiraceae > Caccovicinus. The sequence continues at coordinate 13 of JAAWIS010000066.1, forward strand.
TCGTCATGAGCCAGTACAGTTATGGTGGCAAAGCATATGCCCCATCGCCGCCAGGCGATTTTAAATGGGCATATGCGGTTACGTTCAACTGTAACGCTAAACAGTGGCTAAAGCCCTAAGAAGGCGGTTTGGCCTTTACTTTTTTAGCAGTTTATACTACAATGGAGAAAATCTGACTGTAAGGAATTGATAAGTATGTTTTCATCCGTAAACAAGGAAAATAAAATAAGGATTAAAAAATTAAAGGATCTGTTTATTAACTATGAAACCATCAGTTATTTCGTCTGCGGAGTCCTTACCACACTGGTAGATTGGGCCAGCTTTTGGCTGATGGATGAACAGTGGCAGGCAGATTACCGGATTTCCACTGCCTTGTCGTGGATGGCTGCCGTGGTGTTTGCCTATGTGGTAAATAAACTGATTGTGTTCCGAAATTTTCGGTTTGGCCCCTCCTATCTGTGGAAGGAATGGTGGGCCTTTTTTGCGGCAAGGGCATTCTCCGGAATTTTGGTAATGATTTTAATGATTGTCCTGGTGGACATGCTTTCCTGGGGAAAGTTTTATATTGGAGGGCTGAAAGCGGGGCTATATCTGGCAAAAGCCGTAGTTTCTGCCGTAAACCTGATCGTAAACTATATATTCAGCAAGCTTTGGATTTTTAAAAAGACATAAGTATGAAAAGCTGGACAGGAATTAAGATTCTTAAGGAATTGGAGGAAATAGGTTTGCAGAAACAAAGTCAAAAGAAGGAACGGAGCCTTATTCGTCCCGGTGATGGAACTGTAGCAGCGTTTTTGGTTCCTGTTCTGGTGATGGTGATTATTTTTATCCAGAGAGAGATTTTTCCCTTTGGGGAGGAAAGTTTCCTACGGACCGATATGTACCATCAGTATGCCCCGTTTTTTTCAGAATTTCACTATAAGCTAAGACATGGAGGCAGCCTGCTGTATAGCTGGGATGTAGGTATGGGGATTAATTTTGCCGCCCTCTATGCCTACTATTTAGCCAGCCCTTTTAACTGGCTTTTGCTGCTGTGTCCGAAAAAACTGATTATTGAGTTTATGACGTATCTGATCGTACTGAAAATCGGTTTATGCGGGCTTACCATGCATTATTATTTAAGGAAGCATTATAAAACAGAGTGCTTTGGAACGGCTTATTTTGGAATTTTGTATGCACTTTCCGGCTATTTGGCTGCTTATAGCTGGAATATTATGTGGCTGGATTGTATTTTTCTGTTCCCGCTTATTTTATTGGGGGTGGAACGGCTGGCTCATGAAGGGAAATGGAAGCTTTACTGCATTTGTCTTGGCCTGTCAATTTTGTCAAATTACTACATTTCCATTATGACCTGTATTTTCCTGGTGATTTATTTTGTCGCTTTGCTGATTCTGGAAAGATGGCAGGGATTCATCAGGCTTCTTACAAGATGCGGGCAGTTTGCCCTGGCTTCCTTAGGGGCCGGAGGCCTGGCAGGATTCATCCTTCTGCCGGAAGTTTTGGCTTTGCAGTCTACTGCTTCGGGAAGTTCTACATTCCCGAAAACATTTAGCTCCTACTTTTCAATCATTGATATGATTGCCAGGCATATTGGGAATGTGGAGGTAGAGATCGGACTGGATCACTGGCCCAACATTTACTGCGGTGTAGCCGTGCTGATGTTTTTTTTGATGTATTTGGCCTGCCGGGAAATTTCAGCTAAGGAAAAGATAGTCTTCTGCAGTCTTCTGCTGTTTTTCTACTTAAGCTTTTCCGTTAATGTTCTGAATTTTCTGTGGCACGGGTTCCATTACCCCAACAGCCTGCCCTGCAGGCAGTCCTTTATCTATATTTTGCTGCTTTTAAGCGTTTGCTTCCATGCTTACCTTAAACTGGATGAAATTCCATGGAAGCATGTGGCGCTGGCGTTTTGGGGAGCTGTAGCCTTTGTGCTGGTGGCGGAACAGACGGCAGAAAAGGGAGATTTTCATTTTATTGTTTTCTATGTTGCTGTTTTATTTTTGGCTCTGTATACGGGGCTTCTGTACTTGTACTACCGGGGCGTAAACCGAAATGTGCTGGTGCTTTCCGCACTTGGCTTAGTTTCTTTGGAAGTGGCAATTAATACAACCGTTACCAGCGTTACCGTTACCAGCCGTACCAGCTATGTGCGGGATAATGAGGATGTGGAGATTCTGCTGGAGGAAGCAGTGCCCAAAGATACCTTTTACAGGATTGAGAAAATGACCAGGAAAACCAAAAATGACGGCGCCTGGATGAATTTTCCTTCTGTATCCCTGTTTTCCTCCGTGGCCAATGCAGATTTATCAAAACTGTTTAAACAGCTTGGCTGTGAAAGTTCTACCAATGCCTATGGCATTGTGGGAAGTACTCCGTTAGTGAATTCCCTGTTTGCTGTCCGCTATGGACTGTATTCCGGAATTCCCGATGCATTTCCCCTTATAACATATATAGGAGAGTCTGGAGATACTTATCTTTACGAGAATGCTTATACCCTTCCTTTGGGGTTCATGGTTCCCTCTGATCTGGAAAATGAAGCCCAGTTAGAAAGCGGGATTCCGGCTGATGTGCAGAACCGGCTGTCTGAGCTGTTGGGCGGCGGACAGGTGCTGTCAGATGCCTGGGGGGAAGTAGAAGGGCAGACCTTCCGCTTTACGCCAGAGCGGGACGGCGACTATTACATCTATGTGATTAACAAAAATGTGAATGAGGTCACAATAAGCAAAGGGGAAGAAAGCAAAAAGTATGATCACGTAAACCGGGGCTTCTTCCTGGAGCTGGGGTGGTGTTTGGCCGGAGAGGAGATTACAGCTACCTGTACGGAAAATGAGATTATGGATGTGAGGGCCTATCGGTTTGAGGAAAGCGCTCTCAGGGATATTTATGAGAATTTAAAAGACGGCGGCATGACCGTAACCCTTTGGCGGGATACAGCCATTGAGGGAACTGTGTCTGCGGAAAATCCAGGTCTGTTTTTTACCAGCATTCCTTACGATCAGGGATGGACGGTAACAGTAGACGGCCAGGAAGTAGAAGGAAGGAAGGTTCTGGAAGCATTTTTAGGATTTGATTTGCCTGCCGGGGATCATGAAATCCAGTTTCACTATTACCCTCCGGGAATGAAAACCGGGCTGCTGCTAAGTGCAGTCAGTTTGCTTTGTATCCTGTTCCTGGTATGGAAAGAGAAGAAACAGGGAAATAAAGGCCATATCCAGAAGGAATCCCGGTGGATGCTGCAGGACGGTCAGGAGGAAGGATTAGAAGGAAAGGGCGGAATGGAGCCCTTGACGAAGAAAGGGGAATATGAAAGATATCAGGAAGCCAATACGAATATGGACTGGCTGGATGATGATATTGACAGTGAGGCAGACTGGGACAGCTGGATGTTTGATGATATGGATTCAGAAGAAACGAATGAACAAAGCGATAAAGGAGAAAACAAATTATGAAACTTTGGGGCGGACGCTTTACAAAAGAAACCAATGAACTTGTGCACAACTTTAATGAATCACTGTCGTTTGATCAAAAGTTTTACCGTCAGGATATACAGGGCAGCATTGCCCATGTAACCATGCTGGCAAAACAGGGGATCTTAAAGGAAGAAGATAAAGAGGCCATCATAAAGGGGCTGGAGGGAATCCTGAAAGATATTGAAGAGGGAACTCTTAAAATCGGACAAGGAGCAGAGGACATCCACTCATTTGTGGAAGAAACGCTGACCAATCGGATAGGGGAAGCTGGAAAGCGGCTTCATACAGGGCGGAGCCGCAATGATCAGGTTGCTTTGGATATGAAGCTTTACACCAGAGATCAGATAAAGGAGCTGGATGGGCTGCTTTTGCAGCTTTTAAAAGAGCTGCTGACTATTATGGAGAACCATACGGGAACTTTTATGCCTGGCTTTACCCATATGCAGAAAGCACAGCCAATTACTCTGGCTCATCATATCGGTGCCTATTTCGAAATGTTTTCCAGAGATAAAAGCCGTCTTCACGACATTTATGAACGGATGAATTACTGCCCCTTAGGTTCCGGCGCTCTGGCTGGAACTACTTATCCTTTGGATCGGGATTATACGGCTCAGCTTTTGGACTTTTACGGCCCTACATTAAATTCTATGGATTCAGTGGCAGACAGAGATTATTTGCTGGAGCTGCTTAGCGCCATGTCCATTATTTCCATGCACTTAAGCCGTTTCTGTGAGGAGATTATTATCTGGAATTCCAACGAATACCAGTTTGTGGAACTTGATGATTCCTATTCTACGGGAAGCAGCATTATGCCTCAGAAAAAAAATCCGGATATTGCAGAGCTGATAAGAGGGAAAACTGGCCGTGTATATGGAGCTTTAATCTCACTGCTTACCACCATGAAAGGCATTCCGCTGGCTTATAATAAAGATATGCAGGAGGATAAAGAACTGGCATTTGATGCAATTGATACAGTAAAAGGCTGCATTCTGTTATTTACCGGGATGATTTCATCAATGACCTTTCGGAAGGATGTAATGGAGCGAAGTGCTAAAAACGGATTTACCAATGCTACAGACGCAGCGGATTATCTGGTGAAGCATGGAGTTCCCTTCCGGGATGCCCACGGCATTGTAGGAAGGCTGGTGCTGTATTGCCTGGACAAGAAAATTGCCTTGGATGATATGGCTTTAGAAGAGTTTCAGGCCATTAGCCCAGTATTTGAAGCAGATATTTATGAAGCTATCAGCATGAAGACCTGTGTGGAAAAGCGTACCACAATTGGGGCACCGGGAGAGGATGCTATGAAAAAGGTAATACAAATTTATAAGAAGAAACTGGAGGAACAAAAAGATGACAAGTAATCTTACAAGGCAGGAAGCTTTTAAGCTGCTGAAAACCTATAATAAGGAACCCTTCCATATCCTTCACGGTCTTACTGTAGAAGGGGTAATGCGCTGGTATGCCAATGAGCTTGGTTATGGGGAAGAGGAAGAGTACTGGGGAATAACCGGACTTCTTCATGATATTGATTTTGAACAGTGGCCCCAGGAGCACTGCAAAAAAGCTCCGGAGCTTTTACGGGAAGCCGGTGTTGGAGAAGACATGATTCATTCTATTTGCAGCCACGCATACGGCCTGTGCAGTGACGTGTGCCCGGAGCATGAGATGGAGAAGGTTTTGTTTGCGGCTGATGAACTAACTGGGTTAATTGGCGCAGCAGCCAGGATGCGTCCGTCAAAAAGCGTAATGGATATGGAGGTTTCCAGCCTGAAAAAGAAATTTAAGGATAAGCGGTTTGCTGCCGGATGCTCCAGAGATGTGATCAAAGAAGGGTGTGAGCGGCTTGGCTGGGAGCTGGAAACACTGTTTGAGAAGACTATTGAGGCAATGCGTTCCTGTGAATCTTTTGTAAATCAGGAAATGGATCGATTATAAAAATTCTGAAAATTTATAAAAACCCTCTGATTTTGCAAGTGGATTGGAGGGTTTTTCTTTTTTTGTATCCATCTATAGGCAAAAAAATATTCTTATGCCTGGTATCATACAAAGTGCCGTAAAATTTAATAAATTTTTATATAAAATGACTATGGAAATCTTGTCAGGACTGGTATATTATAGTGCGCGAGGGGAAATAATAATTAAAAAGCTGATAAGGAGGTGCAGGATATGAAAACTTATCCGGTAAATTTACGAAAGACGGAAGATGTATTGAACTTTGTGAAGATTGTAAATACCTTTGACGGCGATGTTGACTTAAAAAGCGGCAGCATGATTATTGATGCAAAATCCCTTATGGGCGCAATTTGTATGACCGGAAAGAAGACTTTGGAGATGGTAGTTCATTCCAGCGATTGCGATCACTTAGTTCGGCAATTAGCGGAATATCTCTGTGCATAAAAATGAATCATAATATATAAGAACAGCAGTAGCGCCCCTCCCCCACACGGCTACTGCTGTTTTTTATTGTAAAAGCTCAGTGATTCGTCGCTGAGCTGTGGGAAAACGGGGTTGCGAAGGGACATCTTCCATACCTGTTTTCTGCGCATCCCCCGGAGGGTTCACAGCCCCCCACTTTCATTCATGGTGGTGCCCTAAGCGGGGCATGGGAGTACTTTGAAAGTCCTGCTGCCGATTAGGCGGCCTAAGTTCAGGGATTCCAAGTGCGCCTGCCACACTTTCCTGTGTGGTGATGCGTCTGCTGCCGGGAGCATGAAAGTTTATAGGAAATTACGCCCTATAAAGCAAAAAACTCGGGGGAATGTGCACTTCGCGCTTAAGGAATATGGCTGCCAGGAAAGGGTTGCGGTTTCGTGATATCCCATTTATAATGTTTAAAGATACAGGTTCTGTTATGGTAGTGGAAAGAGAGGATATATGAAACTGATTTTAGAAAATATTGGAAATATCGGAAAAGCTGTTATTGAAATTAATGGGATAACAGTAATAGCTGGTGAAAATAATACTGGAAAAAGTACAATAAGCAGGGCATTATTTTCTGTATTTAATGGTTTCTGCCAGATTGAAAAGAAAATTCGATTAGAGCGGATAAATGGCATAAGACGACTATTAGTGCTATTATTTCAGAATCAATTACTTAATATTCGAGTTCATGATATATTGGAAATTGCAAATAGGATCATAACCCATATTGATTTATACCGCAATAATATTGAAAAAATGAAACATGACATAATACAAGCCTTTTTGGAGATTGATAAAAATATTAAAGATTATGCAGATAGCAGCCAAATAGATACGGTAATTTCCAGAATAAATGCTGCTTTATGTATAACGGATTTGAATATCATGAAATCTATATTAGAAAAAACGTTAAATGCTGAATTTAATGGACAATTCAGCAATATTTTTACAAATGAAACTGGAGCCATTACATTGCAAATACATGACAAAGAGATAAAAATATTAGTGGAAAACAACCATGTATTAGATATAAAAAATGACATTAACCTTTATACGGAAGCAATTTACTTAGATGATCCCTTGGTTTTAGATGAAATTCAAACACTCTGTTTAGACTTTGAAGATATAGAGGAGATGGATCACTCGGCACATTTAAGAGAAAAAATATGCAGTAGCCATGATATAAATCTTGTAGAAGAGATTGTAATAAATAATAAGCTTTCGGATATTTATAATAAACTGGAAACGGTATTCAGTGGTGAAATTATTAGAGATAAGCGTTTCGGGTTTCGATATCAGAAGACAGGAACAGAAGAATATCTTGATCTTCGAAATCTTTCGACAGGTTTGAAAACTTTTTCCATATTGAAATTATTATTGACGAATGGAAGCCTTGACTATAATGGAACAATAATTTTGGATGAACCAGAAATTCATCTACATCCAGAATGGCAATTACTGTTTGCAGAACTGATTGTATTGATTCATAAGGAATTTGGTATGCACATTTTATTAAATACCCATAGCCCCTATTTTTTAAATGCCATAGAGGTTTATACAATGAAACATGGTGTGGATGATAAATGTAAATACTATCTTGCTTCTGCCAGCAAAGACATTTCTGGTATTGAAGATGTAACCAACCACGTTGAAGCTATTTACAGCAAACTGGCAAGACCTCTTCAAGTTTTAGAAAATGAAAGGTGGAAAAATGATTAAAATTGAAGATTATGCAATCTTTAAGGAACAAATTACCGTTTTGAAAGAACTGTCAAAAGATAATAGTGTCAAGGAGCTACCTTGCTATATGACAGAAATAAAAGCTGCAGCAGTTGATTTTGATAAAGTGAAAACAAAATATGTAAATGAGTTAGGCTTATCAGAAGAAGCAGCTACATCAGTTGATGCGTTAATTAATATAATGGAACATTTGACAATGATTGAATTTAAAAATGGGAATATGAAAGGTGAAAAACGGAAAGTGAAAGATAAAATCCGAGATAGTTTGATGATATTTTGCGACATTACTGGGAAAAATATTTCAGAAACACGTCAAAGTATGGATTTCATATTAGTATATAATCTTGAAAAGAACCCTCTTCAGAATCAGCTTACAAAAGGAATAGTACAGGAATCCAAATCGCGTACTGCCATTGGAAAGCATTTTTTACAAAAAGAGGGACAAGAGTATATTTTGTTTGATTTGGAGCGATTTAAAAAATTATATTTCAGAGATGTACATACATATTCGCAAAAAGAATTTGAACAGTATATTACGGGGAAATTAGTTGTTAAATCTTAGCCTTGTGATTTCTGTATCAGTGTAATCAATAAAAATCCCCCGAAAAAAGTTTCGCTTCAGGGGATTTTTAAGTGTAATGATTTCTATTTCTGATTCCTATTTGCTTCTTCCAGCTTCATAGCCCGTACCTTAAGAGGCAGACCAAATAATGTGATAAAGCCGCTTGCATCATGATGATCATACAGTTCTCCGGTTGTAAAGGATGCCAGAGATTCGCTGTATAAAGAGTAGGGAGAGGTGGTTCCTGCTTTTATAATGTTGCCTTTATAAAGTTTAAACTTCACTTCTCCTGTTACATATTCCTGGGTTACATCTACAAATGCTTCCACAGCTTCCCGTAAGGGGGTGAACCATTTTCCTTCGTATACAATCTGAGCCAGTTTATTGCCCATATCTTTTTTTACTTCCATAGTAGCCCGGTCTAATACCAGTTCTTCTAATTGCTGGTGGGCTTCCATCAGAATAGTTCCGCCAGGAGTTTCGTAAACACCCCTGGATTTCATGCCTACAACCCGGTTTTCTACAATATCTACAATACCGATCCCATGTTTGCCGCCCAGTTCATTTAACTTGCGGATGATATCGGAAACCTTCATGGCTTCTCCGTTTACACTGGTGGGGATTCCCTTTTCAAAGGTCATGGTTACATATTCCCCTTCTTCCGGAGCTTCTTCCGGAGTTACCCCTAACACCAGCATATGCTTAAAATTAGGCTCGCTTGCAGGATCTTCCAACTCCAGGCCTTCGTGGCTGATATGCCATAAGTTCCGGTCACGGCTGTAGCTGCTGTCAGCGGAAAATGGAAGGTGAATGCCTTTTTGTTTGCAGTATTCCATCTCATCTTCCCGGGACTGGAATGTCCAGATATCAGTCATGCGCCATGGAGCGATAATTTTAAGATCCGGAGCCAGGGCTTTAATGCCCAATTCAAAACGAATTTGGTCATTGCCTTTCCCGGTAGCGCCGTGGCAGATAGCAGAAGCTCCCTCTTTCCGTGCAACTTCCACAAGCCGTTTGGCAATGGCCGGACGTGCCATGGAAGTGCCCAATAAATATTTATTTTCATATACGGCATTGGCCTTTACACAAGGCATAATATAATTGTCGCAGAAATCATCCGTTACATCTTCGATATACAGCTTAGAAGCGCCGGATAATCTAGCCCGTTCCTCCAGGCCGTCTAATTCATTGCCCTGGCCGCAGTCGATGCAGCAGCAGATTACTTCATAGTCAAAATGTTCCTTTAACCAGGGGATGATAGCGGTGGTATCCAAACCGCCGGAATAGGCTAATACAACTTTTTCTTTCATAAATAAATTCCTCCTGAATTTGTATCAGATTTGGTTCTGTAACATTGCTGTTTCATAAGCGTTTGACTTTCATAAATATACAACAGAATATTAAAAAAAGCAATAGGAAATATTATTTTGGGTATAATTATACAAAAATATTTATAAAATAAAAAACATATTGAATATTATGCAGATTAAATGTATAATTATAAATCAAAAACAGAATCTTGCTTTACATTTATAAAAAAGCAGCTATAATGAAATAGTAAGATAAAGACAAAAAGTGATCGATATAAGGAAATGCAGAATGAGGAGGGATTTTTATGATTCGGGCAGGAATAATCGGGGCCACTGGCTATGCAGGAGGCGAGCTGGCAAGACTGCTTTTGCAGAGAGATGATGTAGAAATAAAATGGTTTGGTTCGAAAAGTTATACAGGCCAGGATTATACGTCTGTTTATCAGAATATGTATCAGTTGACAGATGCTGTGTGCCGCTCAGATGATATGGAGCAGATGGCAGAAGAGGTGGATGTAATTTTTACTGCCACGCCTCAGGGTTTATGCGCATCTTTAGTCAATGAGGAAATTCTTTCCAAAGCTAAGGTGATTGATCTAAGTGCGGATTTCCGGATTAAGGATGTGTCAGTTTATGAGCAGTGGTATCAGCTAAAGCACGCAGCTCCGGAATTGATTCAGGAAGCTGTTTACGGTCTTCCTGAAATTAACCGGGAGAAAATTAAAAGCGCCAGGCTGATTGCAAACCCAGGCTGTTACCCTACCTGTACATTCCTGTCTGTGTACCCGCTGGCAAAAGAGGGGCTGATTGATTTATCTACGTTGATTGTGGATGCAAAATCCGGCACATCCGGAGCTGGCAGAGGGGCAAAAACAGCAAATTTGTACTGCGAGGTAAATGAAAGCATTAAAGCTTATGGGGTAGCATCCCACCGCCATACGCCGGAAATTGAGGAACAGCTTTCTTATGCGGCTGGTAAGCCGGTTACCATCAACTTTACCCCTCATTTAGTACCCATGGATCGGGGGATTTTAGTTACCGCTTACGCTTCCTTAACAGAGAATGCAAAGAAGCTTTCTGCTGAAGGGATTAAAGAAATTTACCATCAGTATTATAAAGAAGAAAGGTTTGTCCGGGTTTTAAAAGATGATACCTGTCCGGAAACCCGATGGGTAAAAGGAAGCAATTTTGTAGACGTGAATATTAAAATAGATTCCAGAACCAACAGGGCAGTGATAATGGGAGCTATGGATAACATGGTAAAGGGGGCAGCCGGACAAGCGATTCAGAACATGAACCTGATGTTCGGGCTTCCGGAAGATCGGGGGCTTAGGCTGGCGCCGATGTTCCCTTAATGCAGCATACGCTAAAAGATTGAGATTGGATAACAGAAACAGGCAGGAAGTTTTATGGCAGGGACATTTGATATTGTACTCCGGGAGATGGCGCCGGAAGACTATGATGGAGTTTATCGATTGTGGATGAGCACAAAAGGATTTGGGATTCGTTCCATTGATGATTCCAGAGAGGGAGTGGAGCGGTTTTTAAAACGGAATCCCTCTACCAGTGTGGTTGCAGTACAGAATGGGCGTATCGTAGGCGGTATTTTATGCGGCCATGATGGAAGAACCGGCTATTTTTATCACGTATGCGTATCGGTACGATACCGGAAGCATGGGGTAGGATATAAGATGGCAAGATTCTGTATGGCGGCTTTAAAAAAGGAAGGGATCAACAAAATCTGCCTGATTGCATTTAAATCAAATCAGGTAGGAAATGCATTTTGGAAAGGCTTAGGCTGGAACAGCCGTGATGATGTAAATTACTATGATATTGTGCTGAACGAAGAAAATACTACAAGCTTTATTCAGTAATAGGAAAATGGGAAAGGCTTTCCAGTCACCCATGCCCAGCTTAGGCACCACCATGAACGAAAGGGGGGCTGTGAACCCTCCTGGGGATGTGCAGAAAACGGGCATGGAAGATGCCGCTTTGCGGCCACGTTTTCCCACAGCTTGGCGGCAGGGCGCCAAGCTGTCACAATAAACTGAGAGGAGAATAATTATGAAAGAAATTAAGGGCGGCGTTACAGCGCCGAAGGGATTTAAAGCAGCATCTTGTGCCGCCGGAATCAAATATAAAGAACGTCAGGATATGGCATTGCTTTACAGTGAAATTCCCTGCCGGGCGGCAGGTGCCTTTACCACAAATATTGTAAAGGCTGCCCCGGTGAAATGGGATCAGAATCTGGTATCGGACGGCCATGAAGCTCAGGCAGTTGTGATAAATGCAGGGATTGCCAATGCCTGCACTGGGGAGGAGGGCATGGAATACTGCCGTCAGACGGCTTTGGCGGCAGGGGAAGCACTAGCGGTTCCGGCCCAATCGGTGCTGGTAGCTTCAACAGGAGTGATCGGAAAGCAGCTTCCGATGGATCGGATTGCAGCAGGAGTAAAGAAAATGGCTCCTTGCCTTTGTGCTTCGCTGGAAGCAGGAGAAGCAGCATCCAGGGCGATTATGACCACAGATACGAAAAATAAGCAGATTGCCGTGGAATTTGAAATCGGAGGAAAAATGGTAACCATAGGAGGCATGTGCAAAGGTTCCGGCATGATCCATCCCAATATGTGCACCATGTTAAGCTTTGTCACCACAGATGCGGCTATCAGCAGGGAATTATTAATGGAAGCACTGAAAGAAGATGTAAAAGATACGTATAACATGATATCTGTAGATGGGGATACATCTACGAACGATACAGTTCTTCTTTTGGCAAATGGAATGGCAGGAAATCAGGAGATTACGGAAAAAAATGAGGACTACAGGCAGTTTGCAAAAGCTCTGAATCACGTAAATGAAACTTTGGCAAAAAAGATGGCAGGCGACGGGGAAGGCTGCACCGCTTTGTTTGAGGTGAAGATCCTGGGGGCAGAAAATAAAGAACAGGCCGTTACCCTTGCAAAGTCAGTGATTACGTCTAACCTGACTAAGGCAGCAATTTTCGGACATGACGCCAACTGGGGACGGATACTTTGCGCCATGGGATACTCTGGGGCCCGGTTTGACCCTGAGAAAGTCGATTTGTATTTTGAGAGTGCAGAGGGAAAGCTGCAGATTATAGAAAACGGAGTGGCAGTGGATTACAGCGAAGAGGAAGCTACGAAAATTCTTTCCTGTCCTGAGGTAACTGCTATTGCTGATATAAAACTGGGAACAGCATCGGCTACGGCCTGGGGCTGCGATTTAACCTTTGACTATGTTAAGATTAATGCAGACTACCGCTCTTAAAGGCTGAAATGTTTAAGGGTTTGGGGGCAGAAAAGTGACAGAAAGGGAAGGAGAAAAACGAAACATGGAAATGGATCCCATTATTATGCAGAAGGCAGCTACTCTGATTGAAGCGCTGCCCTATATTCAGCGGTTTAACCGGAAAATTATTGTGGTAAAATATGGCGGAAGCGCTATGGTAGACGAGGATTTAAAGCGTCAGGTTATTCAGGATGTGGTGCTTTTAAAGCTTACCGGATTTAAGCCGATTATCGTCCACGGCGGAGGCAAAGAGATCAGCCGCTGGGTGAATAAGGTGGGGATGGAACCCCATTTTGTTAATGGTCTTCGGGTAACTGACGAACCTACAATGGAAATTGTGGAAATGGTGCTGAATAAGGTAAATAAAAACCTGGTACAGCTAGTAAATGAACTGGGAGTAAAGGCCGTAGGCGTCAGCGGTAAGGACGGCATGATGTTAAAATGCAAGAAGAAATACTCTGGCGGCGAAGACATTGGATTTGTAGGCGAGATAGAAGAGGTAAATCCTAAAATTATCTACGATTTGCTGGAAAAAGATTTTCTTCCGATTATCTGCCCCATTGGGTTTGACGAACAGTTTTATTCTTATAACATTAATGCAGACGATGCAGCCTGTGCCATCGCTACGGCAGTGAAGGCAGAAAAGCTGGCGTTCCTTACGGATGTGGAAGGGGTATACCGGGATTTTGAAGATAAAGATTCCCTGATTTCGGAAATTACAGCAGAGGAGGCCAAAGCCTTTGTGGACGGCGGCAGTTTAGGAGGAGGGATGCTTCCAAAACTTCAGAACTGTATCGATGCGATCCATAGCGGGGTATCCCGTGTCCATATTCTGGATGGACGGATCCCCCACTGTCTGCTTCTGGAAATTTTTACAAACAAAGGAATCGGAACAGCAATTCTGAATGCAAAAGAGGAACGGTATTATCATGAAGGATAAGGAGGCTGAGAACGGAATGGAAGCAGGCATAAATGAAGAGCAGAAGGGAGCAAATGTGAAAAAGGCCAAAGAAACCTGGATTGCAGAAGGGGAAGCTGCTTTTTATAAAACTTACAATCGTTTCCCGGTGGTGTTTGAAAGTGGGAAAGGGTTGTATCTGTACGATACTGACGGCAATGAATATCTGGATTTTTATGCAGGGATAGCAGTGAATGCATTGGGATACGGGGATCCGGAATACACCAGTTGTTTAAAGGAGCAGGCAGAAAAACTCCTTCATATTTCCAATTATTTTTATAATCCCCCATCCATTGAAGCAGGGAAAAAGCTTCTTCAGGCAGCAGAAATGGATAAAGTTTTTTTTACCAACAGCGGTACGGAAGCAGTGGAAGGCGCTTTAAAGATTGCCAGAAGGTATGCCTATAATAAAAAGGGCGAACAGGATTATGAAATCATTGCCATGAAAAATTCCTTCCACGGAAGAAGCACAGGAGCTTTGGCGGTAACGGGAAATGACCACTATCAAGAACCGTTTCAGCCATTGATGCCAGGGATCCGCTTTGGGGAATTTAACAATTTGGACAGTGTGAAGGCGCTGTTTCATGAAAAAACCTGTGCTGTGATTATGGAAACCATCCAGGGAGAAGGCGGAATTTATCCTGCTAAAAAAGAGTTTTTAGAAGGGGTAAGAAGCCTGTGTGATCAGTATGATGCACTGCTGATTCTGGATGAAATCCAGTGCGGCATGGGACGGACCGGAACCATGTTTGCATGGCAGCAGTACGGCATAAAACCGGATGTAATAACGGTCGCAAAGGCTTTGGGAAACGGCGTTCCCATCGGAGCTTTTTTGGCAAAGGGAAAGGCCGCCGCTGCCATGGTTCCTGGTGATCACGGAACGACTTACGGAGGGAATCCTTTTGTCTGCGGGGCAGCTTCTAAGGTTTTGGACATTTTCCAGTCCAGGAATTTGACAGCTCACGCGGCTGAAATGGGAAATTATTTGTGGGAACGACTGGAGGAGCTGAAAAGCGGGTATCCTATGATAAAAGCTCATAGAGGAATTGGCCTGATGCAGGGACTGGAATTTATGCATCCTGTAGGACCTGTGATTTCCAATGCGCTGCTGGAACAAAAGCTGGTATTAATCAGTGCCGGAACCCATATAATCCGGTTTGTGCCGCCGCTGGTAATTGAGAAAGCGGATATTGATGAGATGATAAGACGGCTTCTTGCGGCGATAGAATGCTGCTTTGGCGATGGAAATCAATAAAAGTAGCTGGCAGTCTAGTATTTCATTTACTGATTGAAACCGGAAACGGAATCGGTTATGATAAAGAGGTATTGAGAAGAACGATTGCCGTCAAAGTCCGCTGGCGGGCACATGAAGATTTAGGAAGGGATATTATGCAGATAAAACTGAAAAATATTGGAATTGTTAAAGACTCGGAAATTGTACTGGACGGATTAACTGTAATAACAGGAAAAAACAATTCAGGAAAATCGACAGTTGGAAAAACATTATATTCTTTGCTGGATGGGGTTTGCAATCTCCAGGCTAAGGCCCAAAGCGACAAGGCGTATTATATCCGGAAACAATTGACTAAAATTGAAAATATATTGGAGATATTCCGTTTTTTGCGGTATTCAGTTCCGGATGCAGAAGGCGGACTCCGGTTTTTTTCCAGTTATCCTGCATTAGTACAGTTGGTTTCCGGAACGTATAAAAGGGAACTGCATCATGACGAGGTGGAGCAGTTTGCCCATGATGTGGAAGGGGAATTGATTCAGTTTGACTGGTTATTATTTGAAAAGAGTCCGGATTTTGAAAAATTCCGCCGGCCTTTTAGCTTGAGGCTGAGAGGGCAGAAAGAAACAGATTATGCCGAATTATTCCGCCTTCAGAGAGAGCAGGCACTTACGATTTTAGACAAACTTTTTTATGATGTAGGGAATGATCCGGAGCTGATCCGCTATGCAAGGGAAAGTATTAATCAAACGCTGCAGATGGAATTTTCAAATCAAATCCAGCCTGTAAAAGGGCAGGACGGGCCTTCAGAAGTTGAACTGCTGGAGGGAGATTCTGTTTGCTTTCGGCTTACAGTTTCAGATAATGCTGTGGTGGATGACGGCTTTCCGGTGTTTCGTGATTCCCCATACGAAAAAGTATATCTGATAGATGATCCGTTTATCTTAGACGATCTGGATAATTTTATTGTTTTGCGGGATCGGGGGAAAGAAGAAACGGATTCGATTTTAAATTCAAGCCGGATCCATTCACATAATTTCCGGCTTAAAAACGTTTTAAGAGCCAAAAAAACGGTGTCTGTTTTTGAGCAGACCGTACTGGATGATTCATTAAAAACAGTGAAGGAACAGATTGATAAAATCTTGCCCGGAACGTTTGAATTTTCTTCCGGCGGGGAGTACTACGTTCAAAACGGGTCAAAATTAAAATTATCCAACTTGGCAACCGGTTCTAAAATGTTTTCCATGATAAAACTTCTCCTGGAGAAAGGGGAGCTTGACGACAGGACCATGCTTATTTTAGATGAGCCGGAAGCCCACCTTCACCCTATGTGGCAGAATTCGTTTGCAGAAATTATTATATTGTTAGTAAAAGAACTTGGCGTGAATATCCTGCTGACCACACACAGCTCTAATTTTGTGCTGGCATTAGATGCCTATATGCGGGAATATAAGATAGCTGATCAGACGAATTTTTATCAGACCAATGCCCTGCCTGACGGTTTTGTCCAGTATTTTTGCGTAAATGATGATATGGGGACTATCTATCAGGATTTTATGCAATATTTATCGGAGGTAAAAATGCTTCGCAGCCGGTGCTTATACGATGCAGAGGAACCGTTATGATAACAAAAAATCTACAGGAATACGCAAAATATCACTGGGCATCATTTCAAAAATCAGTTGCAGATATTTCCAGCAATGGGAAAACTGCTCTTGTAGACAGCGATGCAGAGCTATACTGTTTTGACGATATTTGCCTTAACTTATTTGAACGGAAGAAGATGCCCACATCTGCAGACGGTTTGTCAATTACAGAAAAAGAGATTGAACTGATTGAGTTTAAATCTGGCTTTAAAAGAAAAATAACAAAGAAAAGCTTTAAGAAAGAAATGGGTGTTTGCGAAGACGCAGGAAAAATATGCGATGCTTATTGGGAACTATTTTTTTAAAATGAGAAGAAAGAGATTGATGAATTGGTTGCATCAATCCGAAACAAGGCAATTGAAAGTTACATTACGCTGGAAAAACATATTTTTCCCCTCTGTGATGAAACGGATCTACATATGCCTTTAAAATTTACAGCAGTAATCGATGAAGAGGAAATTGACTATATGGAAGATACCCTTTCTGACTTGGCAGGCAGGGGCAATGCTTCGGAGAATCATTTTACATCAGTGAAGCATGCGCTGTACCGGCTGATGAACCAGTATGACGCTGCAGGAAAGCTTTACTATTATGATCGGATTGAAGTATTGTCTGCCCGGGATTTTTACAATCGATTGAAGAAAAGGGATAGGAAAATCTAAGGCAGGTACAGTTAACAGCGGGCAATATACAGGATGGAGGAACTTATGTTAGAACAGCAAACCATACAGGAATTTTTAGATGCCCTGTCTTCTAAGGCGCCGGTTCCCGGCGGCGGGGGCGCTTCTGCCCTTGCGGGAGCTATGGGCAATGGACTTGGACAGATGGTGGGAAACCTTACTGTAGGGAAAAAGAAATATGCGCAGGTTGAGGAAGAAGTGATTCAGCTTTTAAAAACTATGGAAGATCTGCAAAAAGAGCTGATATCATTGGCAAATCAGGATGCAGAGGTATTTGCGCCATTAGCGGAAGCTTATCGCCTGCCCTCCAAAACAGAGGAAGAAAAAGCTTATAAGGCCGCCGTAATGGAAGAAAATCTGTTAGCGGCCAGCCAGGTTCCAATCCGGATTATGGAAAAGTCGGCAGAAATGCTGGCTGTTCTTAAAATCCTGGCTGAAAAAGGCAGCAGGATGGCTGTAAGCGATGTGGGAGTGGGAGTCCAGCTAATTCGGGCGGCTCTGTTAGGCGCCGTGATGAATGTGTATATTAATACCAAGTCAATGGAAAACCGGGAGAAGGCAGAGGAACTGAACCAATATGCTGACAGGCTGGCAGCAGACGGCACGAAACAGGCAGATGCTGTTTATGAAACTGTTTTACATGCATTAAAATAGTTGAGCCAGAATGCTGTATCAATTCCCCATGCGCTGACAGCAGCAGAGAAACCAGATATTCGTTTAATCTGGCCAAGGTGCCGGATAAGCAATATTCCATACAGAAACATAAATAAGAAAGGCAAGTCCATATGGTTATTTTAAAAGGCGCGGAGGTTTCCGCGAAAATAAAGGAACAGGTTCAAAAGGATCTGATGCTGATAAAAGAGAAAACAGGAAGGATCCCCAAACTTGCGATTGTTCGGGTGGGAGAAAAACCGGATGATTTATCGTATGAGCGGGGAGCGAAAAAAAAGCTGGAAAGCTTTGGCCTTGAAACTGAGGTTTATCCTTTCCCGGAGGAAATCAGCCATGAGGAATTTAAGGCTGCCTTTGACAGGATCAATAAGGATCGCCATGTAACGGGAATCCTTTTGTTAAAACCCCTTCCAAAACAGATAAATGAAAAAGAGATTGATTCTATCATAGATCCGGAAAAGGATATGGACGGCATTTCACCGGAAAACATTGCAAAGATATTTGCAGGGGATGAAAGCGGTTATGCCCCCTGTACAGCAGAAGCTGTGATTGAAGTGCTGAAAGCCAATGAAATCCCTATAAAAGGGAAGCGGGCTGTAATCGTAGGCAGAAGTATGATCGTAGGAAAGCCTCTTTCCATGCTTCTCTTGAAAGAAAATGCTACAGTAACGATCTGCCATACAAAAACGGTGGATCTGAAAGAAACCTGTAAAGAGGCTCAGATTTTGGTTGCCGCTGCTGGAAAAGGGAAGATGCTGAATCAGGATTATGTGGGCAAGGGGGCTATCGTAATTGATGTAGGGATTAATGTGGATGAAGATGGAAGGCTCTGCGGTGATGTGGACTTTGAGTCCATAGGAGAACAGGCATCCATGGCTACCCCAGTTCCCGGCGGTGTTGGTGCAGTTACGACAGCAGTGCTGGCGAAGCATTTAGTAAAGGCGGCTATGGATAGGCTGTTGTCTTAAACAGAGGGTGTGATGCGGAAAATATGCCTCTTTCTCCGCTGCTGAACGGTTAGCGTATTTTGAGCTTTAGACGGTACGCTAAGTAAATCAGGATATGGTAAATAAAAGAGCTAAGCCAGGAATCAAAAAAGGTTTACGGTTAAAGGGAAGTAATTTCAGATTAGGCGGTATAGCCCCAATTACAAGGGCTGTACCGTCTTTTTGAGTTTCTATGCGCCTTGCCGTTCTGCTTTTGTGGAGCGGCGTTTATTCGCCCTAAGTTCCTGCACCCGTTCAAAAACAGCGTCCTCTACAATCACAAACTGCATTGCCTGCGGTAGAAATGGAAAAATTGGCAGAAAAAGAGGATAATCCTCTGCCAAAAATCAGTGAAGATGTGCTGGATGCACTGGAAGATTTGTTTTGAAGAAAAAGTAGCAGAGAAAAGGGCGGTTTTAGCAGACGAAGCGATAAGTCGGGAGAAACTCTCTGTTTTGGGGAGTTATTCAAAATAATCAGAAAGTTGATGCCGAGTTTCAAGAGAATGGTGCGCTAAAGCATTGGGCGGATATACAGAATTTAAAGATTGCTGCGGCGAGTTATGCAGAGGGCGGTTCTGTAGAGGACCTGGAACGGAAAATTGCAGAGAAAAATGCCACAGCAAAAGCGGCACGGAGTGCAGTTGTGGATTTGGAGCATGAGATGAAAGCAAAAGCGGAAATCCTAAAATACGCAAAACAGTATATGGCAAACAGGAAATTTCAAAGAGGTTACGAGAAGGCGAAGGATCAGGATATGTATTTCCGAAGCCATGAAACACAGATTATTCTGTTTGGCGGCGCTGAAAATATGCTGAAAAGGTTCGGAGTAAAGACAGCATCTTTGGATGTGGAAAAGATGCAGGCGGAATATGATGCGATGACAGCGCAAAAGGCAAAGCTAAAGAAGATATATCAGACAGATGAAAAAGAGGCGGAGGAGGAGGATAAGCAGTTGAAGAACATAAGGCAGTATTTAGGGCTTGAGAGAGATACACGGGAAAACAAAAAACTAATACAAAGCATGATATCAGCTTATAAGAAAGGGAGAGGACAATACTATGAATTTAACGTATGAAAAATGTGGAAGAAGAGGCTGCAAGAGGGGAACAGGGCAGATTTGCGCCGGGACTTCCTAAAATCAGTGACGGACAGCAGTTGTTTGTGTTAAATGGGCTTTCCAAACTTGCGCCCAATGGGAAAATG
>JAAWIS010000067.1 GCA_022796475.1 Lachnospiraceae bacterium
GTGCAAAAGAAATGGATTTCGGACATTATTCTGCAATTTTTGACGGAGATTTTCCCTTGGGGAAAATCCTTTCTACTCTGCTGGGGGTAGAAGGCAGCAGCCATAAAGAAGATAAGCTGCAGCAAATTGTATGTCCTGCCTGCAAAACCAGTTACCAGGAATTTGTAGAAAACAGCCGTTTCGGATGCCCGGATTGCTACAGTGTTTTTGATCTTTTGATTGGCGACAAAATGAAAAAGCTTCAGGGCAGCAGCGCTCATACGGGGAAAAAGCCAAGATATCAGAAAATAGCCGCCTTTTCTCAAGGTTCAGGAAGCAGTCAGGCAGAACCTGAGCTGTCAAAAGATGAGAAGCTGGAGGTATTAAAAGCAAGGCTTGAGGAGGCTGTGCTGAAGGAAGAGTATGAGATGGCAGCCCAGTACCGGGATCAGATTAAAGGGTTAAACCGGGAGGAGGAGCAGGATGTATAAATGGTTTGAGAAGACAGAAAACCGTAAGCCCAATGTGGTAAACAGCAGGATCCGCCTGGTTCGGAATTGGGATCAGTACCGGTTCCCCAAAACTCTGACGCCTGTGGAAAGTGAAGAATTAGTAAAAAGGCTGGAATTTGGCCTGAAGAATTTAAGGGAACTGGACGGAAGAGAATACGAATATGCGTACCTGGAAGAATTGGATGAGTTAAGCCGCAGGGCTTTGCGGGAGAGGCGGATTTTAAATTCCAGTATTATAGAAAAAAAAGATACAGTAGGTCTGATTGTTTCAAGAGATGAAAGTGTTAGTATTGTTTTAAATGGCGATGACCATATTCGGATGCAGTTTCTTTCTTCCAGCCTTTCTTTAAACGAGCTTTGGAGTATGGCAGATCAGACGGATGACTATGTGAATGCCAGATTTTCTTATGCGTTTGATGAAAAATACGGATATTTAACATCGTTTCCTACCAATACAGGAACCGGCCTTAGGGCTTCTGTTACCCTTCACCTTCCCACCTTGTCTATGGGAAAGAAATTCCAGAGCCTGGTAGGAGATATGAGCCGGTTTGGCGTCAGCCTTCGGGGCGTATACGGCGAGGGAAGTGACAACTACGGTGCACTATATGAGGTTGCAAACCAAAAGACCTTAGGTTCCACAGAGCAGGAGATTATTGATTTGGTCAATCAGGCTGCAGGACAGTTAAACAGTCAAGAGCAGCAGGTAAGGGAAAAAGCTCTGAAAAACCATCGGTTAGAACGGGAAGATGAGGCTTATAAGTCTTACGGCGTATTAAAGTATGCCAGACGCCTTTCAGGGAAGGACGCTATGATTTTTCTTTCCCAGATGATGGCAGGGGCTGATGATAAAATTCTTACATTCCGGGAGCACTGTTCGATTTACCGTCTGATGCTTGGAATCCAGACGGCAAATCTTCAAAAGCTTTCTCATAAGCCCTTAAGCAAAGAAGAATTGGATGTGGCCAGGGCAGCGTATATCCGGAAAGAGCTGCCAGAGCTGGCATAAAAGAAAGGACGAATCAAAATGATTGATCGATTTACAGCAAAAGCAAGGGAAGCCATTTCCCTTGCAGTAAATGCAGCAGAAACTCTTGGCCATAATTATGTGGGAACGGAGCATTTGCTGATTGGGCTGCTTCATGAAGGCTCCGGGGTAGCCGCTAAGGTACTGGCAGAAAGCGGCCTCCGGGAAGATAAAGTTATGGAACTGGTAAGCCAGTTGATTTCACCAAATCAGACAGTTGGGCTGGCAGAACAAAGCAGTTATACCCCCAGTGCCGGACGGGTACTGGAAAACAGCTATAAGGAGGCTGTCCGGTTTCGTGCGCCCCTAATCGGAACGGAGCATCTGTTAATCGCCTTGATTAAAGAAGGCGACTGTGTAGCTTCCAGACTGTTAAATACATTAGGGATCAGTATTCAAAAGCTTTATATTGATCTGTTATCTGCTATGGGAGAGGATGCCCCTCCTTCTGCCAGGGAGGAACTCCAGGGAAGCCGGGGCGCTTCTGCTTCCAGAGGAAAAGCAAATACTCCTATGCTGGATCATTACAGCCGCGATTTAACGGTTTTGGCGGGAGAAGGCAAGCTGGATCCGGTAATAGGCCGGGAGGCAGAGATCCAGAGAGTTATTCAGATTTTAAGCAGAAGAACCAAAAACAACCCCTGCCTGATTGGGGAGCCGGGAGTAGGAAAAACTGCTGTGGTAGAAGGGCTGGCCCAAAAGATTGCCTCTGGCGATGTGCCGGAAACCATAGCAAAGAAACGGGTGGTAACGCTGGATTTATCCGCCATGGTAGCCGGTTCCAAATACCGGGGTGAGTTTGAGGAACGGATCAAGCGGGTACTGGCAGAGGTAATGTCAGACGGGCAGGTACTTTTATTTATTGACGAGATCCATACCATAATCGGTGCAGGCGGAGCAGAAGGGGCAATCGATGCCTCCAATATTTTAAAACCCTCCCTGGCAAGAGGAGAAATCCAGTTAATCGGTGCAACTACCATTGAAGAATACCGGAAACATATTGAAAAAGATGCAGCTCTGGAGCGGCGTTTCCAGCCAGTAACGGTAGAGGAACCAGGGCAGGAGGAAACCATTTCGATCTTAAAGGGGCTTCGGGGCCGGTATGAAGAACATCATAAGGTAACCATAACGGATGATGCCCTTAAAGCAGCAGTAAAGCTGTCTGCCCGTTACATCAATGATCGTTTTCTTCCGGATAAAGCAATTGATTTAGTGGATGAGGCGTCATCGAAAGTACGGTTAACTAATTTTGTTGAGCCGGAAGAGATTAAAAGTTTGGAAAAAGAAATTGAACTGTTGGAGGTTCAGAAAGAAGGGGCAGTTAAGGCGGAAGCTTACGAAAAGGCCGGAGATATTAAAAAGAAGCAGCAAAAGAAGCGGGATAAGATTGATAAGATCCGAGCAAGGTGGGAGAAAGAAAAGCATACCCGAAAGCTTGTGGTAAGTGAAAGTGAGATTGCAGACGTGGTTGCCGGATGGACTAAGATTCCGGTGAAAAAGCTGGAGGAGGAGGAATCAGAGCGTCTGCGCAAGCTGGAATCGATCCTGCATCACCGGGTAGTTGGCCAGGAAGAAGCAGTCAGCGCTATTTCAAAGGCCATACGCCGGGGACGCGTAGGGCTAAAGGATCCCAAGCGTCCTATTGGCTCCTTCTTGTTTTTAGGGCCCACCGGCGTTGGAAAGACAGAGCTTTCCAAAGCTTTGGCAGAAGCTATGTTTGGCACAGAATCTGCTTTAATCCGGGTGGATATGTCGGAATATATGGAGAAGCACAGCGTTTCCAAAATGATCGGATCGCCCCCAGGATATGTAGGATATGACGAAGGGGGGCAGCTAAGTGAAAAGGTAAGAAGAAATCCTTATTCTGTGATTTTATTTGATGAAGTGGAAAAAGCCCATCCGGATGTGTTTAACATCATGCTGCAGGTGCTGGATGACGGCCATATTACCGATGCCCAGGGAAGAAAAATCGATTTTAAAAATACAATTCTGATTATGACATCCAATGCAGGGGCAGAGAATATTATCTCGCCAAAGCGGCTTGGTTTTTCTTCGTCCAGTGATGAGAAAGCAAATTATGATTTCATGAAAGATCGGGTTATGACAGAAGTAAAGCGAATGTTTAAACCGGAATTTTTAAACCGTATTGATGACATTATTGTATTTCATCAGTTAAATAAAGATCATATGAAGAATATTGCTTCCATTATGCTTGCATCTATCTTAAAGCGGACCAAAGAGCAAACGGGGATTATACTGGAAGTATCGCCAGAGGCTACCAACTTGTTAATTGAAAAAGGGTATGATGAAAAGTACGGCGCAAGGCCTCTCAGACGTACCATTCAAAATTTGCTGGAAGATAAGCTGGCAGAGGAAATTTTAGACGGAACGATTAAAAGCGGAGAGGATGTGCTGGTAGGCGCATTGGAAGATACCCTTACCTTTACAGGAAAAAGAGAAGAGCTGCTGCAGGAAATCAAATAAGATTTCAAAAAGGTTTTGCTGGAAATTTTTCGGAAATTCGTGTATAATCAAGATGTATTTTTGTGCACATTGGCTTTAAAAAGCCATAGGCAGAAACACTATGAGGATAAGTAAAATACTAGGAGGGCAAAAGGATGCCAGGAATTGAATCTTTAATCCGGACGGAGCAGGACGGAACTATTAGCTTTGGCAATTATTCACTGAATGAAAAATCCAAAAAGCAGGATTTTGAACATCAGGGTGATTTGTATAAGGTAAAAACCTTTTATGAGATTACGAAACTGGAGCGGAACGGTATGTTTGTGTACGAGTCAGTTCCAGGTACAACCGTATCCAATTTTGCGGAGCATAATGAAGGGATTACATGCCGTCTGGAAGGATATAAAGCTTCCCAGGTGACAGTACAGCTAGAAGAAAATACCACATATAAAATTTATGAAGACGGGGCAGTAACCGGTGAAATTACTACAAATATGAGCGGGAAACTGGGAATCAATATTGATTTGGAAGATGAGAAACCGGTTGAGTTAAAGATCTTAAAAGCTTAAGAAAGAAGAGGCTGTGCTTAGTCGCAGCCTCTTTGTATGGGAGGAAAGATGGCAAAGCTGAAAGGGACAGCGTTTTTTTGTAAGGAATGCGGATTTGAGAGCAGCAAATGGATGGGCCAGTGTCCCGGGTGCAGGCAGTGGAACACCATGGTGGAGGAGCCCACATCAAAATCCTCTTTGTCCAAAACAGCAGCCAGAGGTATTGGCGGCTTAAACAGAACTGTGGAGGGAAATCCGGCAAAACCGGCTTTGCTGTCAGAGATTTCCGTGGATGAGCAGGATCGGATGCGGACCGGTTTCGATGAGCTGGATCGGGTGCTGGGAAGCGGTGTGGTAGCAGGCTCTCTGGTTCTGGTAGGAGGGGATCCGGGAATCGGAAAATCCACGCTGCTGCTTCAGGTTTGCCGTAATCTGGCAGCAGAGGGAAAACAGGTGCTTTACATATCTGGTGAAGAATCGCTAAAACAGATTAAGCTTCGGGCAAACCGTATCGGCAAAGTTACAGGAGAGCTGCGATTTTTATGTGAAACGAATCTGGACCAAATCCAGAAAGTGATTCAGGAGCGAAAACCGGAAGTAGTAGTAATTGATTCCATCCAGACCATGTACCGGGAAGATATCAGTTCAGCTCCCGGAAGCGTCAGCCAGGTACGGGAGTCTACCAGTGTGCTGATGCAGCTTGCAAAAGGTCTTGGAACAGCGGTTTTTATAGTCGGGCATGTAACGAAGGAAGGGGTAGTAGCCGGGCCAAGGGTGCTGGAACATATGGTGGATACGGTGCTGTATTTTGAAGGGGAAAGGACAGCTTCCTACCGGATCTTGAGAGGAGTGAAAAACCGGTTTGGCTCTACCAATGAAATCGGTGTATTCGAAATGCTGGAAGAGGGCCTGAGTGAGGTAAAAAATCCTTCAGAATTTTTATTAAGCGGACGGCCGGAAGATGCCTCTGGCGCTGTAGTGGCATGTTTAATGGAAGGCACCCGCTCGATTTTATTAGAGGTTCAGGCGCTGGTTACGGAATCTAATTTTGGCATGGCCAGAAGAACGGCGGCAGGGGCTGACTATAACCGGGTCAATCTTTTAATGGCTGTTTTGGAAAAACGGTGCCGTTATGATTTAGGGCGCTTTGATGCTTATGTAAATGTAGCGGGAGGCCTTAGGATGAGTGAGCCTGCCATGGATTTAGCGATCGTAATTGCGATGATTTCCAGTTACAAAGACAGACCCGTTGATCCTTCTGCCGTTATTTTCGGGGAAGTAGGACTTGCAGGAGAAGTCCGGGCAGTGTCCATGGCAGAACAGCGGGTATATGAGGCCAGAAAACTTGGTTTTACTACCTGCATTCTTCCTAAGCTTTGTCTGGAGAAAATGAAGCCAGTGGAAGGGATTCGGCTGATTGGGGTAGCAAATGTAAGAGAAGCCATAGGAGCGGTTCTATGTTCCCATCGTGATGAATCACCCCGCTGATTCGTCACGAGCCAATATCGTTATAGGAGCAAAGCATATGCCCCATCGCCGCAGGCGATTCTAAATGGGCATATGCGGTTACGTTCACAGGGCGCCTGTGAACAGTAAGGGTTCTATGAATCAGGCGAAGAATTGTGAAGAATAGATCTACCTATTTTTGGATAGAGATGGTATAATCTTGGTAAAGATTATATGGATATCATTAGTAATTTGGGGAGAGTTGATACATGAAACACAATACCATCCGCTTTTTGTTTGTCAGCCTGATCCTGGTATCGGTTTTCTGTGTTTATATTTTTACTTCTCTGGCAATCCGGATGAATCAAAAGGGGGCGGATACCATCAGCCAGATTGGTGAGATGTATATGTCCGGAATGAGCCAGCAAGTATCCATGCATTTTGGAACCACAATTGATCTTCGGCTGTCCCAGGTAGAGGCTCTGGTGGACTCTGCTCCTCCGGGAAGGGCTGCCAGCAGACGGGCTATGCAGGTAACATTAACTTATAATGCAAGGTCCAGAGGATTTGATTATCTGGCTTTTTACTGCAGTGACGGAAGTTTTGAAATGATATATGGTCTGCAGGTGGATGTGGACGGACAGGACGGCTTTTTTCAGTCCATCAGCGCAGGCGATGAGAAACTGGCCATGGGAACGGACCAACTGGGGCAGAAGGTTGTGTTAATGGGAGTACCAGCCAGCTATCCTATGGAAAATGGAAAAACCTGTATTGCATTGGTAGCAGGTCTGCCGGCTGAATACTTAAGCGATACACTGACGGTAGCAGACATGGGTGCAGAGGTTAACTATACGATTATCCGCCGAGATGGAAGTTTTATTATCCGGGGCGACGGAGTAAGCGGAAATAACTATTTTGAGCGGGTTCGTACTCAGTATGAAAGTGTGGAAGGAAAGGATACAGAGCAGTATATCGCTCAGCTAACCAGCGCCATGGAAGCAGAGCAGGCATATACCAGCCAGATCACAGTAGACGGAGAGCGGCGGCATCTGCATTGCTCCAGCCTGCCGTATTCTGAATGGCATCTTATGCTGTTTATGCCATATGGTACGGTAGATGAAAGTATCGATGATCTCAGCCATCAATGGGTGATAACTACCATGCGGGACTGCCTGCTGATTATGGCAGCCCTTCTCTGTGCGTTTGCCGGATATTTCCGGCTGACCAGAAAGCAGGTGAAAGCCTTAAACGAAGCCAGGCAGACAGCAGAACGGGCAAACAAAGCAAAAAGTGAATTTCTCTCAAACATGAGCCATGATATCCGCACGCCTATGAACGGCATAGTAGGGATGACTGCTGTTGCTGCCGCTAATATCGAAGATATCCAGCAGGTTCAGGACTGCCTGAAAAAGATTACCATATCCAGCCGCCATCTTCTTGGCCTGATCAATGATATACTTGATATGTCAAAGATTGAAAGCGGCAAGCTGGCTATGAAAAATGAAGTTATTTCCTTAAGTGAATGGATGGAAGGGATTATCCAGATTGTACAGCCTCAGATGAAGGCCAAAAAACAGCAATTTGATGTGTATGTTCAAAATGTTTCGACAGAAAATGTTACCTGTGACGGGCTGCGGCTGAATCAGATTTTATTAAATCTGCTGGGAAATGCAGCCAAGTTTACACCGGAAGGGGGCCGGATCCAGGTTGTGATGTATCAGGAACCTTCTCCTGCAGGAAGCAATTACATTCAGACCCACTTCCGTGTCAGGGATAATGGAATCGGCATGTCAAAGGAGTTTAAGGATAAAATTTTTGAGTCATTTATGCGGGAGGACAATGGGCGGATTCAAAAAACAGAAGGAGCAGGCCTTGGCATGGCGATTACAAAATATATTATAGATGCCATGAACGGAATCATAGAGGTGGAAAGTGAACAGGGAAGGGGCACAGAGTTTCATGTAATGCTGGATTTGGAAAAAGCTCCGGATAAGGAAGCAAGCTGGCAGCTTCCTGCATGGAAGCTTTTACTTGTAGACGATGATCCAAAAGTATGTGAAGAAACTGGAACAGTATTAAAATCTATGGGCGTTTGTCCGGAATGGAAGCTGGACGGACAGGAAGCGGTGGCAGCGGCGAAAGAACGGAGTAAAGAAGGTGAGGCCTATGATGTAGTACTGGTGAAATGGGAACTTCCGGGAATCGGCGGGATTCAGGTGGCAAAAGAAATCAGACAGCTTTGGGGCGAAAAAGTTTTGGTGGTATTTATTTCTTCTTTTGATTGGAGAGAGATTGAGGAGGAGGCAAAAGAGGCAGGAGCAAATGGCTTTATCAGAAAACCCTTGTTTCAGTCTGCCTTATTTTACGGACTCCGGTCCTTTTTCCAGGAAGAAGAACCGAAAAACCTTCAGCCGGATGCAGGCAGCCCTTTGGATTTTTCTGGTAAACGGGCGCTTCTTGCAGAAGATAATGAGTTAAACTGGGAGATTGCCAGTGAACTGCTGTCTGATCTTGGACTGGAACTGGACTGGGCAGAAGACGGACAATTCTGCCTGGACAAATTTAAGGCCTCTGATGAAGGCTGGTATGATATCATTTTAATGGATCTGAGAATGCCCAGGATGAGCGGTTATGAAACAGCCAGGGCAATTCGCGGCTTAGAACGGCAGGACGGAAAAAGGATTCCTATTATTGCCATGAGTGCAGATGCATTTTCAGATGATATCAAAAAGTGCATGGATTGTGGTATGAATGCCCATATTGCAAAGCCAATTAATATTCATGAAGTGGCGAATCTGCTGGAAAAATATATGGGTGCTTCTGGATAATGAATGGAAGGGAATGAAAAATATGAGGAAAATGGTTGCCTGGATGGTATTTTTTGCACTGGTGCTGTCCTCCTGCAAAATCAGGGAGGGCGTGGATAAGCCTCAAAACCAGTCTGATAGCCAGGAAGGGAAAAGGGATCAAAACCTGGAACCAATCGAACTTACGCTGTGGACCTATCCTGTGGGAAATTGGACCAATCCTACCAATATTGCCAGTGTGATGGGGCAATTCCACAGGAAAAATCCGGACATTCATATTTCAGTGGAATTTTTAGACTACAATAACGATACCGGCGATCACAGAGTTCAGGAGGCCATTGCATCTGGCAATCCCCCGGATTTGATTTTTGAAGGGCCGGAACGTCTGGTGGCGAACTGGGGGGAACAAGGCGTTATGGCTGATTTATCGGATCTTTGGCAATCCGACACGGCAAAAGAGATTTATGATTCTGTGCGTGTAGCCTGCTGCCATCAAAATGGGCAGTACTATATCGTTCCGATTTGTATGGGCACCCACTGTATGGCCATTAATTATGATATGTTTCAGGCAGCCGGCGCCCTGCAGTACATTGATGAGAAAACCAGAACCTGGTCAACACAAGATTTTATCCATGCTGTAGAGGCCCTCCGTGCTTATGGACAGGAGGAGGTAGGCGTTATTTACTGTAAAGGTCAGGGGGGTGATCAAGGTACCCGGGCTTTGGTTAACAACTTGTATTCAGGAACCTTTACAAACGATAGCCATACCAGATATACAGCAGACAGTGAAGAAAATATCCGTGCCCTGCAGCTATTATATGATTTGGAAGGGATCCGGTTTGCTCCGGAACTGGTAGGCAGTGATGAGATTGCACAATTTTGCAGCAGTAAGCTGGCTATGGCTTTTTGCTGGAATGTTTCTCTGGAAATTAATCAGATCGTCACCAACCCGAATCTGGATTTTGAAATATTTCCGATGGCGTTTCCCACAGATTCCGGCCAGCCAAAGCTTCAGGGAGGAATCTGGGGATTTGGAATTTTTGACCATGGGGATCCGAAAAAGGTCCAGGCGGCCAAAACATTTATTTCATTTCTGACAGAGAATAACAGCCAGTATGCCAAAGCAGTTCAAATTTCCGGATATTGGCCGGTTCGCCCTATGGAACATATTTATGCCAATGATGAATTGATGAATGAATACAGCATCTTCACTCAATATATGGGGGATTATTACCAGATAACCCATGGATGGGCAAAAGCGCGCACAGCCTGGTGGATGTGCCTGCAGAAGATTGGCGAAGGAGAGGAGATTGCTGCTTCGGTGGATGAATTCGTTTCTGTGGCAAATGCTGCTGCAAGGCAGGCCGAAGAAGAGTAAGCAGCAAAAACCATAATCAAAAGGGATATCTTTTCATATAAAGGAGGGTGCAACTATGAAGAAAAACCATTTTGTTATCACCATTGGGAGGCAGTATGGAAGCGGCGGACGAATCGTCGGAAAAATACTGGCAGAGGAACTGGGAATTCATTTTTACGATGAGGAAATTTTAAAGATGACTTCAGAAACCAGTGCCATAGGAGAGCAGTATTTCCGTCTGGCTGATGAGAAGGCTGGGAATAATCTTTTGTACCGGATCATGAAGGAGATGAAGCCGGATTTATATCTTCCGAAAAGGGATGAGAAACTGACTACCCCTGAAAATTTATTCCGGTTTCAGTCCGATGTAATTCGAAAGATTGCGGCAGAGGAAACTTGTATTTTCGCTGGCCGATGTGCAGACTATGTTCTGGAGCAGGAAAATTTAGAGGAACTGATCCGCATCTTTGTATATGCAAATATGGATACGCGAGTCCGCCGTGTTATGGATGTGGATAAGGTTGACGAGAAAGAAGCATTGAAACGGATTAAGCGGATTGACAAAGAGCGGAAGGAATATCACCGTTATTTTGCAGGCAGGGACTGGATGAACATGGAACATTATGATTTGCCCATTAACAGCAGCCGCCTGGAATTTGATCAGATGGTAATTCTGATTAAGGACTATATCCGGCTTAAGGGATTTGAAATTTAAAAATTAGAGGAGGAATGAATTATGAAACGATTATCTGCAATTTTACTTACTTTTGCCATGGCAGTGTCTTTGGCCGGATGCGGAGGAAAGAAGGATCCAAAAGAAATTTATGATGATGCGGTGAAGAAGCAGAAGGAAATGGCCAGCTTTGACGCAGACATGAAAATGGACATGTCCTTAGTTCATGATACGGAAACGATGGATATTTCGATGGTAATGAATATGAAGATTGATGGTATTAATACAGAGAGTATGCGTTATTTGATGGACGGCACCACAAGTACCATGGGCCAGAATCTTGATACCATGATGTATTATGAAGGCGGCTATTGCTATATGGAGGCTATGGGGCAAAAATTTAAGTATACCATGGAGTTAGAAGATATGGTGCAGCAGGTGGAGCAGAATATAGGGGCCTCTTCCCTGGATTCTTCTTATTTAAAAGATATTTCAGCTAAGAAAGATGGAGATAACCAGATTCTAACTTATACCGTAGACGAAGCGAAAATGGAAGAAGTAATGGAAGAAATGATGGATATTCTGGGAAATACAGCAGCAGGGATTGACAGTGCATCCAATACGATTAAAGCCTTAAGCGGTGAAATGGTATTGAATAAAGAAGGCTATGCGATTTCTTCGAAAGCAAACTTGTCTATGGAAATGGTTATGGGGGGAGATACGGCCACTATAGAATTGGAAATGGAAGTTACCTATAATAATCCTGGACAGGAAGTTTCTATAACAGCGCCAGAAGGTTTAGACAGTTATACAGAAATTGATGCAAGCCAGTTGGGACTTTAATTGACTGACAGCATAAGAGTATAAAAAGGCTGCCGCAAACAGGCTGAACCACACAATTTATAGTTTGATATCTTGATGATTTCTGTTATATATTGTGGGAACAGCGGATTTTGCGGCAGTCTTTTTTGCCGTATTGAAATTAAGAAGATGGTTAAAGCATGCTTGATTACTTAAAACCGTTTGATTTTTTTGGCAGTGGTTTTTTCAAACTCCTTTTCCCGTACAACCAAATGATGAATTCTTTTATATACCGGCATATTTTGATTTTCCTGGTCAATTAATTCCTGTAGCTGCTGGGGAATATTTGAAATCCCGGCTTTTTCGGCGTATTCGTAATTAGGAAAAATTTCGGCTTCGATTACATGTTCAGCTTCCCGAACCAGAACTTCTTTTACAAGAGGAGAATGATTCAACTGGTTTTCCAGCTCTTCAGGAGATACATTTTCACCATTTGCCAGGATAATTAAATTTTTCTTTCGGCCTGTGATAAATACATAATCTTCTGAATCTATGTATCCCAAGTCGCCGGTTTTCAGCCAGCCGTCTTCTAAAGCTTGGGAAGTTTCTTCCGGCATTTTATAATACCCCATCATAACGCTGGAACCTTTAATCCAAAGCTCTTCGTCCACTACCTTAGCCTGACAGTTAGGAAGGAGCTTTCCCACAGATCCTTTTTTGTTGGCCCATTCCAGATTGGTGCTGATAACAGGGGAGCATTCCGTCATGCCGTAGCCCTGCAGGATAGTAATGCCGTATTCTTGAAAGCGGTCTACATAGTCTGGGTCAAGATAGGCGCCGCCGCTGCATATGGTTTTTAATCGTCCTCCTAAGGCTGCCTGTGCAATCATTGGCTTAGGAGTACCGAAAGGAGCTTGTCTGGAAGCTTCTTCCAGTTTTCCGTAAATGGATTCGATTATCATGGGAACCATAAGGATTAGTTCAGGCTGAAACAGAGATAAATTCTTCTGTACCCGCATGATGGAATCGTTGATACAGATAACAGCGCCGATAAAAAGCCCTTTTATAATATCCATGGTCAGGCAGTATACATGGTTAATCGGAAGCAGCGTCATAGTAACCGTACCTGCCGGAATCTTCATATCCAGACAAACTGCGTTATCTGTTAAATTTTGATGGCTCAGCATAACGCCTTTGCTTTTTCCGGTAGTGCCGGAGGTAAACAGGATTGTGGCAAGCTGATCAGGGGTTACAGCGGTTTCATAATTTCCGGCGTATTCTGACAGCAGACAGGAAAGTGAAAGGATATTGGGCTGGCTGCTTTCAGCCTGCATGGAGATGATATGAGAAATTAGCGGGCAGTGCTCATGAATGCCGGCAGATACGTCAGCCCGAATTTCATCGTAAATCAGCATTTCCACATCAGCACGGTTTAATAATTCCCATACAGCCTGAGCCGGGAGCTGGGCATCAACTGGGACTGCAACGCTGCCGCTTCCGGTAATGCCGAAGTAGCAGGAAATCCACTGGTAAGAGGTGGTTCCGATTAATGCAATGTGCTTTCCTTTCATGCCAAGGCCTTCCACCATCCGGCTGACTGCCATGGAATCCTGCTGCAGTTTTCGGTAACTTTTATCTTGGATTTCTTTGTTTTCTTTATAGCGGAAAGCCGGCTGGCTGCCAAAGTTTTCTGCTCCATGGCGGATAATATCCTGCAACGTTTTTACTTCCATACTTACCTCCAATTAATATGATATACTCCCGGAATCTTTCTTGGACCTGCCTTTGTGGCTGATCTTTTGCCATATGAACATATTTTATTGTAACGATTTGATATAGGCGATTGCATCGCCAACGGTTTTTACTTGAATCACATCCCGCTCGTTTACCTCAATATCATACCGATCTTCCAGCTCTCCTATCATACTCATAAAATCATAAGAGTTAAAGCCAAGATCCTCCACAAAACGGGAATGTACTGTAATCGTTTCCGGATCAACCTCTACATATTCGCTGATTATTTTTGATAATTCTTTTAACATCGTTTCCTCCATTCAATATTTGCAGGCTGTGTGTGATACCCATAGCACACTCTGCTGGTATGTTACTGTTTCTTTTTAGTCCGGACCTTTCAATACGGCTATACCCATTCAATAATTTCTCCAATGGTACGGCTGCCGTCTTCGGTGCCGCGGAATAAAATCCGGCATAAAAAGTAATAAATATCCTGCAGTTTTTCAGGAGTTACCACTCCTGTCTGGTATTCGAAGCAGAAATCCATGCCATGATCGGAAGGATTTTCATTTACTGTCAGATAAAGAGTATGGGCAGCAGCTCCATTGGTATAGCGTGCAGTTTTATATTGGATGTCTTCTAACATCTCCAGACCAGGGCCGTCATAGCGCATAGACAGGGGCTGGTATGTTAAGGACAGAGGTTCATAGGTCTGACCGTCTGCCAGATGATAGAATTCTTTCCTGTAATAGTAATATTCAGAAGGGCTATAGTTTGCATGGCGGAAATACTGGTTCTGCATATCACGGATTTTGTAAATTCCTTCCAGAAAACTGTCTTCTTTCGGAATAATGGTCCGGAAGGGGAAGCAGTGGATCCGGCTTCCTCCACAGCGTTTTTCTGTAAGAGTAGCCCGGCGGGCAATCGTAGTGGTGACAGAAATATCATCCAGGTTATTTTCCTTCTGCAGATAAGTGCGCAGTCCCATTAACAGCAGGCATACCATAGAAACCTTTTGCTCCTGGCAGAAGTTGTGGAGGCGTGCGGAAGGGTCGGCTTCCAGATGAAAGGTAGTAATATTAGCGTCCACATTATCAGAGGTATTAGTGGCTGCCCTTAAAGAGGGATTTCCTGTGGCTTTCCGCTCTGCTTCAAGCTTTCCAGGCCCATAAATATCAGCAAAAATCGGCTCAGAGGAGGAAATCAGTTTCTGGAAAAATTCCCGATCCTTTTGGCAGGCAGGAGAGCCTTCTTCATAGATCAGATCTTTTTTCAACTGTTTTATATAGGAAGCCATTTCTTTTGGATATGGAATATTATCGTATTGTCTGCAGCAGTACAGTTCAATAATATCCCGGTAAAAGACGATAAGAGACTGGGCGTCCATGGTCATGTGATCAACAGCAATATAGATGCCTTGGAAGCCGTCGGGAAGCTTTATCATTACAATGTGGTGCATGGAAGAGTCGAAACGAGGAAAAGGCGTTTGTGTCCATTCTTCCATTTTTGCCTGAGCCGCTTCCATGGTCCATCCGGTGAAATCAAAGTGTTCAATTGCTGAGTCGTCTTCCTTTACTACATATTGCCAGGTATTGCCTTCCTTGTCTTGGGCAAAGCGAAGCCGCATGGCCTCACAGCGGCTGACAGCTTCTTTGATGCTTTCTTCCAATAGCTTTCGGTCCAGGTCCACTTGTATCGTCAGGCTGGCGCCAATATTTAAAACTTGCTTTTTAGGGCAGTATTTTAAACAATAAAAATGCAGTTTCTGAGCATTGGTCAAGGGGTAAACTTTATTTCCTTTTCTGGTTTTCATCAGCAGGGTTCTCCTTTTTAAAATACGAATGAATCAGGGAACGAACAGCTTGTTCATAGGCGTTCGTGTCCTTATAATAGGCTTCTGCATGGCTGGCTCCAGGAACAATAAGCAGCTTTTTATCGGAACGGCAGGATCCGTAAAGCTGATAAACGAAAGAGCAGGGTACAAAGGTATCAGCACTCCCGTGAATGAATAAAATTGGAATTTGGGCTTTTGCCACTTCGCGTTTTGCATTGCATTCGTCCAGACCATATCCGGCTTCTTTTTTAGACATCCAATCAGCAAGGTTCATCAAAGGGAAGGCGGGAAGATGGTACATGGTTTTTAAGACAGACCGGAATACCTCATAAGCAGAGGTAAAAGCACAGTCAGATACGGCAACTTTTACTTGTTTTGGCAGAGTCAGGCCAGTGGACATTAAAACGGTGGAAGCTCCCATGGAAATACCCTGAAGCAGGATCTGGCAGTTCTCTCCGAAGCGTTTTACTGCGTATTCCATCCAAAGCCTGGCATCTATCCGGTCCAGACAGCCAAATCCGATATAAGTCCCTTCGCTTTTTCCATGGGAACGCTCATCAACGATTAAGAGATGAAATCCTTCGCTTAGATAAAACCTGGCCAGGGAGGAATAGTCATTCAGCCCTTCGCTGGTATATCCATGAAAACAGATTGCTACCTTTGCAAAACTGGATTCTTCGCTGCTGCAAGGGAAGAATGTACCCCAAAGACGAAGCCCGTCTTCTGACATGATAGACACTGCTTCCTGAGGCTGTTTGTTCAGCCATTCTTTATCAGAGTGGATAGTTGGTATGTATTGATCCCAGTTGGTTCCTGACATATCCATAGTGCGTCCCCGCTTTGCATGATTCCGTATCATCGTTCTTCGGAAAAAGTAGCGGGCAAGGCCAAGTTCACTTAAGGTTCCAAAGGCCACAGCGCCTAAGAAAATGGTTCCTGCTTTTTTCCTTAATTGTTTGTTTGTCTGCTTTGATTCCCCGGATTGAAAAAATAGTTTCACAAAAAGGACTCCTTCCTGATTTTACAGAAATTTCTGCAGGATCATAGCCTTTTCCAGGCTGCCTTCAATCTTTAATTTGCCGATGGTAAATGCTGCTACCGGATCAAATTTTCCGGAGGCCAGCTTCATCAGAGTATCTGCGCTGCATGTAAAAATTACATCCCGGTCATAATATTCGTAAGGTTCCACATGCAGGCAGCCGTCTTTTACTTCGGCATAAAAAGCCCCTTCTCCTTCTCCAGTAATATTAAACTGGAAAGCCAGGTGTTCCTTTATGCTGCTTACGTCTGCCTCCATAAAAATCTTTTTTGCCTTTTGAAAGATTTGCTCATAAGTCATAACCCTGATCTCCTTCTTTTATTTTTCTTTTTTGTCAATAGTTTTAAAATTATTAGTCAAAAGAATTCGACCGACGGTCGAATTGCTTCAAACCTTACCTTATCACGTTTTCGACCGACAGTCAAGTATAGAAATTTTATTTTATTTCTGTTATACTGAAAGCGCTGCTTTCACACTGACGCCGGTTTGGC
Organism: Lachnospiraceae bacterium; assembly: GCA_022796475.1. Classification (GTDB taxonomy): domain Bacteria; phylum Bacillota; class Clostridia; order Lachnospirales; family Lachnospiraceae; genus Caccovicinus. Next base: position 16,709 of record JAAWIS010000067.1, read on the forward strand.
AGTTCCGGCTAATCTGTAAAATAACCGGAAAGCTGCAGGCTGTAAAGATACAGGAAACTATAGTCATACCCTTTTGGGTATCCATTAATATAAAAAAGGTTGATGATGATGAGATGAAAAGTCAAAATAAGCGGGATTTAATTTTAGACGCTTTGCAGGAACTAATGTCGGATTCCAGCCCTCAGGCAATTTCTGTCAGTGAAATTGCCCAGAAAGCAGGGATTGGAAAGGGGAGTATTTACTATTATTTTCCTTCTAAAAATGATATGCTGGAAGCAGTGATTGAACGTTCGTATTCCAGGGTGCTGGATGAGGGGCAAGCTCTTGCAGCAGCCAGGGATATAGGGGCTGTCCGGAAGATGGAGTTAATCTATCAGGCATGTCTGGATTCTTCCTTGGAATTAAAGCGCCAGGTGGCGCTTACCACGTTTCATGAACAGCAGCAGAGTGCGCTGATCCATCAGAAATTCATGGGGCTTTTGATTTCAAGATTAGAGCCCATTCTGGCAGATATTATTAAGCAGGGGATTCAGGAGGGCACATTCTGCTGCCGTCATCCAAAGGAAACTGCCAGGATTATTTTGACGGTTCTTACAGTCACTTTGGATAACAGCCTGTCACCTACAGGGAATAAAGAAATAGAAGGTATTTTGGAAGCTTTGAAGGATATTTTGGAAAAAAGCCTGAAGGTGCCAAAGGATATGCTGCTCTTTTTAATGGAAAGCAGGTTAAAAGGGGCTTCCTGTTAGCAAGAGGGCGGCAGGATCTTATAATTTTAGGCAAACTGCCGATAAATTAATAAAGGCCGGAATTTACGAAGACAATAGGGGCCGTTTGAAATGATGGGATAGTATCTTTTGAAAAAGGAAGGTGATTATTATGGCAATGGATATCAGCAGTGTGTATAACCGGTATATCAGTAATTATGGGCATACATCAAGAAACAGCAATAAAGTAACGGAAGATTCCAATAAAACCAGCCAGGCACAGCTTTCACCAAAGGCACAGAAACTTTTGGAAAAGCTTAAAAAAACCTATGGAAATACAGAGTTTATGGTAGCTGATTTTGACCAGAAAGATGAGGTAAAGGAGGCTCTGTCCCATAATACCAAGGAATTTTCAGTAGTATTTTCCAGTGAGGAGCTGGAAAAGATGGCATCAGATGAGGCGTATGAAAAAGAGTATATGGAACGCATGGAAGGTGCCATGAATATGTCAAAGCAGATTAACCAGGAATATGGCCTGGAGTCCCTTTTAGGGGATCCGGATCAGTATGGCGAAATTACTAAGATAAGTATTTCAGTTAACCAGGATGGCACTACCACCTTCTTCGCTGATTTGGAAAAGTCCAATAAAACCCAGCAGAAGAGATTAGAAGAGGCCCGTGAAGAGAAGGCTTCCCAAAAAGAGGAAGAGGCCAAAAAGGCAGATAAAGATAAGGAAGAAGAGCTGTTAAAGTGGAATCCGGAAACAAGACTGTGGAAGGATCTGGATGTTAAGAAAGTCACCGTTCAGGCAAGCAGCATGGAAGAGCTTGCAGAAAAAATCAGAGAAATTGACTGGGATGCGGTGTAGTGGAAATCGTATTCATCATATGTGGGCTGCCAGTATGGCAGCTCCTTTTTTGCTGTGTGTCTAGCGGCGCACATTTTAACGAGTTAAAGCCATGAATCCGCTTGTTTTGTTAAGCAGCTCCCCACTTCACACAGAAGATAGCCTGCTGACGGTAAATTTGCAATATACAAATTTGCAATATACGAAAAAAGTGTTGCACTTTTACCTCGGGGGGGTATAATGTTAATGATTTCGTAAAAAAGATTACGAAATTAAAAAATATATATAAGGAGGAAAAGGAAGTGGTGAGTTTAAAAAAGCTCAAACAAAAAGTAGCAGCAGGCTTGATTGTCATTATGTCTATGTCAGCTACTTTATCAGTAATGGCCCAGACTGCCGCTGCTGAAGTAGGAAACAAGTGGCAGCACGGAGATGTGATCCGTGTAAGATTTGATCCTAACGGAGGAAGATGGACACAGCCAATGGCCACCAATGCCAATGCGGTTCTGGCAACCTGGTCAAACGGAAAATGGGGGGAGCCGGAAATATCTTATTCCACAGGAACGCCTTCCGAAACGACAAAGGCGCCTACAGGACGCCTGTCCAGAAGATTCCGTATAGGGAACTGGGACAGTATCGATGCTGCCTGGGAAGAATTTGTAGATGATGAGGGCTGCTTCTATATTACACTGGGAAGAGCGAGTCTTTGGTATGAAGATAAGGATTGGGAATACATAACAAATGACGATGAAACTCTGGAATTTGGCGGCTGGTATTACGAGGATCTGTTGGTAGACGATGATACCATGATTTTCGGCGGAGCATCAAAAGAAGAAATTGAGAAAGGTGTCTTGCTGACAGCCAAATGGGTTGAAAAGGAAAAAGAACCTGTTACGGAAGTAGTTGATAATGACTATTTCAGCCCAGAGGATGTGGGAGATGTTGAAGGCTTGAAGGAAGGCCAGAAGTTAGTGATTAGCCCAATCAAGGGCGAGTTTGCTGACTGGGAAAAAGAGCCTCAGACCATGTGGTCTACGCTGCAGGCTACCTTAACTAAGCTGGGAACGAATTTCAAGCTGGATGGAAGCGGAAAAGCAGGAAGTGACTTCATTGGTATTGATATTGATGTTACCAATTATACCCCGGGAGAAGACGGTGCAGTCCGGATCAACCTGACAGCTCCAGAGGATTTCATTACCAGCGAATCCGATCGGGTGTATGCCGTTCATTACAGAAGTGACGGAACAGAAGAAGTGCTGAATGTAACCATTTCAAAACTTGTAGATGGAAGATTTAACATGAATTTTACAGTTAAAAATGGATTCAGCCCATTCTTCTTCGTTAAGGTTCAGCCAACCCAGTCTGGCGGAAATACGAATCCTGGCAATCCAGGAGGCGGAAATACCGGAGGCGGCAGTTCCGGAGGTGGTGGAAGATCCAGCTCTGACCCTGCAAGAGATTATACCATGCATGGTACTTGGGTTGCCAATGGTACAGGCTGGAAGTTCTTAAAAGATTCCGG
>JAAWIS010000068.1 GCA_022796475.1 Lachnospiraceae bacterium
GTGCCACTCTAACGAATCTACCGGATCATCTGTGGTGCAGATGACCTTAACATTTGACTGACGGATTAAGTTGCGGACAGACATTCCGTCTTCTTTCAGCTTCTCATTGCACAGGTTCCAAACTTCTTCTGCAGAGTTTCCATCCAAATAGCCCTGGAATCCGAAATATTTCCGTAATTCTAAATGGCTCCAGTGATATAAAGGATTGCCGATTAATTTAGGCAGGGTTTCTGCCCAGGCCTGGAATTTCTCACGGTCAGTGGAATCCTTTCCTGTTATCAGGCGTTCTTCTATGCCATTGGAACGGATCTGGCGCCATTTGTAATGATCGCCTCCCAGCCATACCTGGGTAATGTTGTCAAATTTCCGATCCTCATAAATTTCCTGGGGATTGATGTGACAGTGGTAGTCCACAATAGGCATGTTTTCTGCAAAGTCATGATACAGAGTCTTTGCCATATCTGTGTTCAGTAAAAAATCCTTGTCCATAAATGGTTGCATGAGTAGTTCCTCCTTAATTTAAAAATTGGTGGTTGATCGTTTAATTAAATCAGCGGCAATAGTGGTCCGGCTTGGGACATTTACTCCGCTGAAAACACCCATAAGAGTATTGACTGTGGTGGTGCACAGTGCCTCTACCTTGCTGTCTACTGAAGTAAGCTCCGGTTCGGTGCATCGTGATAAAATTGAATTATTGTATCCGATGACAGAAAGGTTTTCCGGAATTTGGATTCCTAATCCATGGGCAAATTTAATCGCACCTGCTGCCAGAGAATCTGACGAGGCAAGAACAGCGTCAAATTCCAATCCCTGGCTGTAGAGGGAAACAAGCAGCTCTTTTGCTGCTGAAATATCCTTGCTGCATTGATGGATATATTCTGACCCAAGTGAAATCTTGGCATCAGACAATGCATTCTGGTAGCCCTTCAGCTTGTTGAGTCCGCTGTAGGAAGTACTGGTATAGAGATATAAAATCTTTTTTCGTCCGGATTGGATTAACTGGGATGTGGCATTATAAGTAGCGGCCAGATCATCACACACCGTGGAATAAATATTATGCCCTTCCAAAAAACCATTTAACAGCATAATCGGAATTTTTTCAGCGCCATCCAGAATATAGGCGTTATCCTTGGGACGCATTTCGATAAATTTAGAACCAGCCAGGATAATCGCATCAACCCGTTTGGAGCAGAGCAGATCGAAATATTTTTGTTTCGTTTCCAGCTCGTAGCCAGTGCAGCAGAGGATAACATCATAACCGTTGGAACGGAGATCCCGCTCTAAAAAGTAAATCGCATCTGCCAGATAAAGGTCGGAGGAGTCAGAACACATAATGCCGATGGTGTGGATCGTATTTAGTCCAAGCCCTCTGGCAAAAACATTAGGGGTATAGCCAAGCTGCTCGATTACATCCATAACCTTTGCCCTGGTCTTGTCGCTGACATTCGGATTTCCGTTCAGTACTCTGGATACAGTTGCGATGGAAACATTTGCCTTTTTTGAAACGTCATAAATGTTCATCCAATCACCTCTAATTCTGTAAGTACTTACAAGCTAATCTTATTATACATATTGTCAACAATTATTGCAATACTTTTCTATTTTTTTATTGACTTTCTGATCAAATTTTTGTAGAATAATTGTAAGTACTTACAATCCTGAGCTTACGACTAACAGGTGAAGGAGAACGATGTCATATGCAAGGCAGTATTTCATGGCATGTATGAATCCTTGCTTCAGCCACAGCTTAAAGTGAAGGGAATATCCGGCAGACAGAGGGATTGATACATGTGCTAAGAAAGGAAGAGGAAAAGGAAGATGCAGGATTTTGTGAAGATTCACGAAGATGACAATGTAGCGGTAGCTCTGCGCCCCATTGAAAAAGGCGAAAAGCTGCTGGTAGCAGGGGAAGAGGTAGCAATATGGGAGGAAATTCCCCAGGGCCATAAGTTTGCCTTAAAGGAAATTCCGGCAGGAGAAGAAGTGATTAAATATGGATTTCGCATCGGATATGCCAAAGAAGGGATCCAAAAAGGCCAATGGGTTCACGTACACAATTTAAAGACAGCGTTAGGGGATTTGCTTACTTATACTTATGAACCTGTTTCTCCTAAGCTGACAGAAACAGAACATGCATATTTTGATGGGTTCCGGAGAAATGACGGAAAAGTAGGAGTGCGGAATGAGCTGTGGATCGTTCCTACGGTTGGCTGTGTTAATTCCATTGCAAAATCACTGGAAAAGGAAGCGCAAAGGTTTGCAACCGGAACCATTGACGCGGTAGCCGCTTTTACCCATCCCTACGGATGTTCTCAGATGGGGGATGACCAGGAAAATACCAGGAAGATTCTGGCAGATATGATCCATCATCCCAATGCAGGCGGAGTTTTGGTTCTTGGTCTTGGATGTGAAAACAGCAATATTCCAGTACTAATGGACTATATCGGCGACTACGATAAAGAACGGGTTCGTTTTCTGCAGTGCCAGGATGTGGAAGATGAGCACCAGGAGGCTATGAAGATTTTAGAGGAGCTGGCAGCTTATGCAGGTTCCTTTAAGCGTGAAAAAATCGATGCCAGCGAGCTGGTAATCGGTATGAAATGCGGCGGTTCCGACGGTCTTTCCGGCATTACAGCCAATCCGGTAGTAGGAGCTTTTTCTGATATTCTGTGCTCAAAAGGAGGAACCACCATCCTTACGGAAGTTCCGGAAATGTTCGGGGCAGAAACGATTTTGATGAACCGGTGTGAAACTCCAGAACTGTTTGACCAGACTGTAAATTTAATTAATGATTTTAAGAACTATTTTAAGCGCCATGACCAGACAATTTACGAAAATCCGTCGCCAGGAAATAAAAAGGGCGGAATTTCTACGCTAGAGGATAAATCCTTAGGCTGCACCCAGAAATCCGGAAGTTCTCCGGTGAAAGGCGTACTTGCCTATACTGAGCCGGTGAAGGTAAAGGGACTTAATTTATTAAGTGCCCCAGGAAACGATCTGGTAGCTTCCACAGCGTTAGCTATGTCTGGCGCACATATTGTACTGTTTACTACTGGCCGGGGAACGCCCTTTGCTTCGCCTGTTCCTACGGTTAAGATTTCCAGCAATTCCAAGCTGGCTGGCCATAAGAGCAACTGGATCGATTTTAACGCAGGCCGTATGGTGGAAGACGCCACAAAGGAAGATATGGCAGAGGCATTGTTTCAGTATGTGCTGGAAGTAGCTTCCGGCAGGCTGGTAAAATCAGAAGAAGCAGGATTCCATGACTGGGCCATCTTTAAACAGGGCGTTACACTGTAACAGGGAAACGTTACTGTTTACACCATGACGAATCACCACGCTGATTCGTCATGAGCCAGTACAGTTATGGTGGCAGAGCATATGCCCCATCGCCGCCAGGCGATTTTAAATGGGCATATGGGGTTACGTTCACAGGGTAGCTGTGAACAGTAACAGGGAAACAATTATAATTTCATAAATTGTCCCTTTGCCTTGCAAATTTCTCTCCTATTGGTTATACTTTAAGTATCGGATATACGAATCAAATTCACAAAGAGAGGGATTGCATGAAGCTGAACAGAACAACGCTCAGAGGCGTGGAGATTTTGAAACTGGTATCCAAACGGCCAGACGGGATTACTTTAGATGAAATTTGTGATTCACTAAATATGCCCAAAACCAGTGCCTATGACATTGTGACCACTCTGGCAGAAACAGGGATGATTCATGTTGTAAAAGGACAGAAGCTGTTATATACCATTGGGCTGACTGCTTACCGAATTGGAGTCAGCTATACGAATCATCTGGATGTTTTGGGAACGATTGAGCCGGTTCTGCGTTCCTTTTCAAAGGAAATTGGAAAGACGGTATTTTATGGAGTTTTGACTGGGCATGAGGTAGTTTATCTGTGTAAGTTTGAACCGGAAAATCCAATTATTACCACGGCCACAGTGGGATCGAAAAATCCGGTGTACTGCACATCCCTTGGAAAGGCAATTTTAGCTTATACAGATGAGGAAACCAGGAAGCGGGTAATTGACCGGATCCATTTCCGGAAAAAAACTTCCAGAACAATTATGACAGCAGAATACCTTTCAGAAGAATTGGAAAAAGTAAAAGAGAAGGGATACGCTCTGGATGCCAGGGAATTAGAGGAGCATATGGAATGTGTGGGAGCGCCTGTTTATAACCAGGAAGGGCAGGTGCTTGGCGCCATCAGTGCGTCCAGTTTGTACAAGCCCACAGAGGATTATGAGGCTTTGGGCGCTGTGGTGAAAAAGCAGGCAGATGAGATTTCCAGCCTGCTTGGCTATATGGAAAAAAGAAACGGCATCAGCGAAGCAGGATAAGAGGGGAAGAAAGGGGAAAACCTTGAGAATGTGGGCAATTTTTGTTGACAAAACCCCGGGCGGAGAGTAGAATAAAATTGTAAATTGCATTTACGAAAACGAATCGTATATGCGAATATAAAGAAAGAAGGAGAGAAGAATGAAAAAAGAACAGGTATTAGCGAGAATGAAGGAAGACTGTCTGGTTGCTGTGGTTCGTGCAAAGAACCTGGAGCAGGGTGAGAAAGTTGTGGATGCAATTATCCAGGGCGGGATTAACTTTATCGAGATTACCATGACTATGGATGAGGGAAATCCGGTTGAATTTATCTCTGCTATGGCGAAAAAGTACAGAGATAATGATAAGGTTGTAATCGGCGCCGGCACCGTGCTGGATCCGGAAACTGCACGCCAGGTAATCCTGGCAGGAGCTAATTACGTAGTCAGCCCAGGCTTAAATGTAGATACCATTAAGCTTTGCAACCGTTACCGTGTGCCGATGCTGCCAGGCGTTATGACTCCTACCGAGGCTATTACCGCATTAGAGGCTGGCTGTGATGTGATTAAGATCTTCCCGGGCAATATTGTAGGCCCGGCAGCAATCAGTTCTTTTAAAGGCCCCCTTCCCCAGGGTGAATTTATGCCTTCCGGCGGCGTAGATGTGGATAATGTAGACAAGTGGTTAAAAGCAGGCGCTTATGCAGTAGGAACCGGAAGCAGCTTAACCAAAGGCGCAAAGACAGGAGATTTTGCAGCAGTAACAGCTAAGGCAAAAGAGTTTGTAGAAGCAGTGGCGGCTGCACGTACCAAATAGTAAAAATCGTGAAGATACGTACCATAAATTACCAAAATGGTTTTGAAAAGGAGAATAAAAATGGCAAAAATTGTTACCATGGGCGAAATCATGTTAAGGTTATCGACTCCCAATAATGAAAAGTTTATTCAGGCAGACGAATTTGATATCAACTATGGCGGCGGCGAGGCTAATGTAGCAGTTTCTTTAGCAAACTACGGCCATGATGTAGATTTTGTAACAGCAATTCCAGCCAATCCTATCGGTGATTGTGCAGTAGCTGCTTTGAGAAAATATAATGTAGGAACCAAGCATATTGCAAGATGCGGAAGCCGTTTAGGGATTTATTTCCTGGAAACCGGTTCTGCCATGAGAGCGTCTAACGTGGTTTATGACCGTGCAGACAGCGCCATTGCTACAGCGGCTCCCGATGAATTTAATTTTGATGAGATTTTTGAAGGGGCTGACTGGTTCCACTTTACCGGAATTACTCCAGCAGTTTCCGATTCTGCAATTGCCTTAACAGAAGCCGCTTTAAAGGCTGCGAAAGCTCACGGCGTAACCGTATCAGTAGACTTAAACTTCCGCAAGAAATTATGGTCTTCTGAGAAAGCCCAGAAGGTTATGACCAATTTAATGCAGTATGTGGATGTATGCATCGGAAACGAAGAGGATGCTGAGAAGGTGTTAGGCTTTAAGCCAGGAAAGACCGATGTAACTTCCGGTGAATTAGAGCTGGCTGGCTATGTGGATATTTTCAACCAGATGGCAGATAAGTTCGGATTTAAATATATTATCAGTTCTCTTAGAGAAAGTTTTTCTGCTTCAAATAATGGCTGGTCAGCCTGCATTATGGACGGAAAGACACGTGAATTTTATCATTCCAAAAAGTACTCCATTACCCCTATCGTTGATCGCGTAGGCGGCGGCGATTCTTTCGCAGGCGGTTTAATCTGCGGCCTGGCAGACGGAAAGGATATGAAGGCAGCATTAGAATTTGCAGTAGCAGCTTCTGCATTAAAGCATACCATTCCTGGTGACTTTAACCTGGTAACCCGTGCAGAGGTTGACAATTTAGCAGGCGGCGACGGCTCCGGACGTGTTCAGAGATAAGAAGGCAGGAAACAATAGATAAATTGTGGTTTTCCAAAACCCTTTCAGGGGATTAGTCTGCTGAACACTTAACATTTGCATCCAGTAAAAATTGGTGTTTGAAACGTGAAAAAGGGCAGCAAAATCTCAAAGTGCGGCTGGCACAGGAGTTTTGCTGCCTCTTGTGGATGGAGCATCCCGGAAACTTTTTCTATGCCTTGCTATGGCTTTATTTCCAGATTCTTAGTTTTATCAATGTACATACAGGGGCTCCCCATATCCATTTATGGATATGGGTCAAGCCTATTTCATAAACTTGAGAGGATGAGATTTCGGGAGTTCTTATAATTTATTTCATTTAGGAGGAAATTATGTACGATGTAAAAGACAGGAATTTTGATCTGGTAACCTTCGGACAGCTTCTTCTCCGGCTGTCACCGCCTAACAATGAGCGTCTGATGCGCTGCGATGTGTTTGAAAAGCAGGTAGGAGGCGCTGAGCTGAATGTGGCTACTGGAGTAGCACTTTTAGGGCTTCATACAGGTATTATTTCTAAGCTTCCCTCCCATGATATCGGAAGCTTTATGAAAGGAAAAATCCGTTCTTACGGGGTCAGCGATGACTTTTTTATTTATGACAGCAATCCCGGCGCCCGTGTAGGCATTTACTACTATGAAAACGGCGCCTATCCCAGAAAGCCAAAAGTAATTTATGACCGCGCCAACAGCTCATTTTATTCTTTGGATATTGACGAGATTCCACAGGAAGTTTATACTTCTACAAAATGCTTCCACACCAGCGGAATTACGATGGCATTAAGCCAGAAAGCCAGGGAAACTACAATCGAGATGATTAAGCGCTTTAAAGCTGCCGGAACAGTAGTTTCGTTTGATGTAAACTTTAGAGGGAATTTGTGGACCGGGCAGGAGGCGAAGAAATGTATTGAGCAGATTCTTCCCTTTGTGGATATCTTTTTCTGCTCAGAGGATACAGCACGCCTGACATTCGAAAAAAGTGGGACTGCTCAGGAGATGATGAAGAGTTTCACTGAGGAATACCCTATCAGCGTAGTTGCGGCTACTCAGAGAGTGGTTCACAGTCCTAAGCGCCATACCTTTGGTTCTGTTATGTATGATGCAGCGAAAGATACCTTCTACGAAGAAGAACCGTACCAGGATATTGAAGTGGTAGACCGGATCGGAAGCGGAGATGCTTACATTTCAGGAGCTCTTTACGGGCTTTTAACCAGCCATGGCGATTGTATGAAAGCAGTACAGTTTGGCAATGCAACCAGCGCAGTTAAAAATACCATTCCGGGTGATCTTCCCACATCAAATTTAGAAGAGATTGAAACTATTATAAAAGCCCATAACCAAAAAGGGCATCAAAGCGAGATGGCCCGGTAAGCTGTAAGCAGGATAAAACACAACGGGGATTTCACTCATTATAGACAATAAAACGGGTATACAAACCGGACATGAAAACAGTTCCGGCCAGTGTACCCGTTTTTTGATGTTTCAACTGCAATTGCTTTAATTTCCGCACTCAATGCTGATCTCATTGAATTTTTTCAGAATATCATCGATTAAAATCCCCTTTTTTTCTTCTCCCTCCATATCAATTACAGCTTTCCCCTGGTGCATCATTAAAATCCGATCTCCGTACTCCACTGCATACCGAAGGTTATGAGTTACCATGATAGTAGTTAACTTTTTTTCCTTTACAATCTGCTCCGTTAAGTGCATAATCGTTTCTGCTGTTTTCGGATCCAGGGCGGCGGTATGTTCATCCAGGATTAAAAATTCTATCGGTGTCATGGTAGCCATTAAAAGAGCCATGGCCTGGCGCTGGCCGCCGGAGAGAACACCTGCCTTTACATTCAGTTTGTCTTCTAAGCCAAGGCCAAGGGTTTTAAGCTGCTCCCGATAACTGTCCTTTCTCTGACGGTTAATGCCTGGAAGGAGGTTAAAGGCTTTTCCTTTCTGGTCTGCCAGGGACATATTTTCAAGTATAGTCATATTTGGACAGGTGCCCACAGCCGGATTCTGGTAAACCCGTCCGATAGAGCGCTGACGCTTATATTCCGGAATATGGGTAATATCCCGCCCGTTCATTAAAATGCGTCCCTGGTCTACCGGGATGCTGCCGCAAATTAAATTCAGCATGGATGTTTTTCCGGAGCCATTGCTACCGATAACCGATACAAACTGATGATGCTGAATGGTAAGGCTAAAGCCTTCAAACAGGCACATTTCATTAATGGTGCCGGAATTATAATATTTTTCGATCTGTTTTAGTTCAAGCACTGCCTTTTGCCCTCCTTCCCTGATGGTTTCCGGCAACTAAAATAACTAAAAATAATATAGAAGTAATCAGCTTTAAATCAGAAGCAATTACCGGAAATGTGATGATAACAGAGCCTATACGGATTCGGTCTAAGCTTAAGGCAAAGGAAACGCATGCTTTATAAAGAATGGAGCCGAAAATTACAGCAGAAGTTGCTTTTACCATAGGAAGCCGTTTGAAAAGCTGAGTGCCAATAATTACATTTGCCAGTCCGATTACAATGGTGCCGGTGCCCATGGAGATTTCAAAAAATCCTTTTTGCTGGCAGTAGACACAGCCTGCCAGAGCTGCAAATCCATTGGCAATGGCAAGGCCAAGAATTTTTACCCTTCCCTTGTCTTTTGCCAGTGATGTTACCAGGGTTTCATTATCACCTACAGCCCGAAGAAGGAATCCGGATCGGGTTTTCAAATACAAATCAAGAAGAACTTTACAAAACAGAATAATAGCAATCAGCACCAAAAGCACCTGATAAGGCCTTAGGATATCTGGCAGGAAGCGGTTTAAGAAATCATTATCAAAGATCGTTTCCTGATTAAAAATATGAAGATTGGCCTTTCCTGCAATCCGCAGGTTAATGGAATAAAGGCCAGTCATTACAATAATGCCAGACAGCAGATCCCGGACCTGCAGCTTTACATGGATCAGCCCGGTAGCGCATCCGGCCAAAGCCCCGGCTAAAAAAGCCAGAGGCAAAGTTAACACCGGAGGCATTCCGGAGATAATGGCCACTGCTGTAATAGCTGCGCCCATAGGAAAGGTGGAATCTACGGAAAGGTCAGGAAAATCCAGTATTTTATAAGTAATATAAACGCCAAGAGCCATAATGGCGTATACAAGGCCTTCTTCCAGTATTCCAAGCAGTATGGTAATCATAAAAACCTCCAGGAAATATGAAATATCTATTGCGGGATTTCAGTAAACAGCTCATTTGCATTGGCAATCAGGCTGTCTGGAAAGGTAATTCCTAAGTTTTCTGCTGCCTTCTGATTGCCGTAAAAGGCAGCTTCTTCAATGACTTCAAAATTCATCTCACTTGCCTTTTTTTCACCTTTTAAGATACTGGCAGCCATACGCCCCGTCTGCTTTCCTAAATCGATATAGTCAAGTCCCATAGCAGCCAGGCAGCCCATGCGGACTTGTTCGATTTCGCTTCCAAATACAGGAATATTTTTCTTGCCAGCTTTATCCAGGATTACCGGAAGGGAGGCAACCACCGTATTATCGGTCAGATTGGTAATGCAGTCCACTTTTTCCAGTAAAGTATCGGCAGCTAAGGGGATATCAGCAGAAGAGGAAATCCCGGTTTCTACAATGGTAAAGCCGAAATCCGGGGCAGCCTCTTTGTATTCTGCAATGGCAGACTCGGAGTTCACTTCACTGGTGGTATACATAATTCCGATGGTTTGGGCCTTTGGCAGAATTTCGCGGATCATTTCAAGCTGCTTTTCCACTGGAAGCTTATCACTGGTTCCGGTAATTTCGCCTGCTGCCGTTTTGTCCTCATTGGCAAGTCCGGCAGCCACAGGATCCGTTACTGCAGTAAAGATAACTGGAATTTGGGATTTCATGGCCACGCTGTAAGCGCTTTGTGCCATAGGAGTTGCAATACCGCAGATTAAATCCACTTCTTTTGCGGCAAAATTAGTGGCAATCTGACTGGCTGTGCCGCCGTCTGCCTGGGCATTTTCAAAAATAACCGTTAAATTTTTTCCATCTTCAATTCCTTCCTCTGCAAGTCCGGCTAAAAATCCTTCCCGGCAGTTGTCTAGGGATCCATGTTCAGCAAACTGTCCAATGCCGATGGTGTAGGAAGGGCTGTTATTTTTGGCATCATCATTCTGGCTCTCTTCCTGGCTTTGGGTATCTGCTTTTGTCTGGGTGTCAGCGCTTTCTTCTGTGGCAGTCTGGTTTTGGTTTTTGGGGGAAGCAGTTTCGTCCTGGGCTATGGTTACACATCCAGTTAATAAGCCTGCTGTTAAAATTGCTGTCATCAGAATGGTCATTGATTTTTTCATAATTAGTTTCCTCCGAATCTTAAATTTTATGAATGAGTAACAAGTGATGAAGTTCGGCTGGAGAGATGTATGGTAGGAATTTGCTTTGCAGAATAGAAATTCCTGTAAAGTAAAAAAGTCGGGCTTGCCGGACTCGCGCGCCGGAGCGCGTCTGCGTCAGCAGACAGTTTCCTTGGGCGCGAAGTGCATATCCCCAGGAGGATTTTTGCTTTATAGGGCGAAATTTCCTATAAAGCGAAAAAACGCCCCAAAGATTTCAACGAAATCTTTGAGGCGAAAAAAATCCGCGGTGCCACTCAAATTAGCATAAAGCCATCTCTCACATACCAACATATGTGCCGCAATGGTAACGGATGCGGAATCCCGTCAGTCCCTACTGAAGTTCAAGACTGCCCTCAAAAGTCCATTCAGCCATCTGCTCCATACCGCAATCCCACCACCTGCGGCTCTCTGTGATTTTGCCTGAAGGCTTACTCCTCTTTCTCATCGGTTTAATATGTCACATCATAATACCTTTTTTTGTATTTGTCAACAGGAAATTTCGGGAAAAATAATTCTCAGCAAAATGGGTATCTTAAACTTGTAGATTAAGAAAGAGTCGGGCTTGCCGGACTCGCGCGCCGGAGCGCGTCTGCGTCAGCAGACAGTTTCCTTAGGCGCGAAGTGCGCATCTCCCGGTACGTATTCGATATTAAGAAAGGATGAAATGAAATGCAGAAAGGAAAAGCAAGTATATTACTGGAGCATCCTCCGTATATTGCGTCTGCAGCCTCGATTGCAGGAAAAAAGGAGGGGGAAGGGCCTTTAGGATCCTTATTTGACCTTGTAGAGCAGGACGGTATGCTGGGGGAGAAGAATTGGGAGGCGGCAGAGAGCCAACTGCAGAAAAAAGCGGCAGAACTGGCTATCCAGAAGGCCGATTTAAAGCCCCAGGATATCCGCTATCTGTTTGCAGGGGATTTATTAGGGCAGTTAATTGCAACTTCTTTCGGACTGATGGAGTTAGAAATTCCTCTGTTCGGTCTTTACGGAGCCTGTTCTACTTTTGGGGAAGCCATTAGCCTTGGGGCCATGACGGTAGCAGCAGGCTATGCAGATCGAAGCCTTGCCCTGGCATCCAGCCATTTTGCCACAGCAGAAAAGCAGTTTCGGTTTCCATTAGGATACGGAAACCAGCGTGCTTACTCGGCTACCTGGACTGCCACAGGAGCTGGTGCAGTAGTAATCCAATCTCAGTCTTGTCCTGGCGCTTTGGCTAAGATTACTGGGATGACTACTGGGAAAGTGGTAGATTTCGGGCTGAAGGATTCTACGAATATGGGAGCTGCCATGGCTCCGGCAGCTTTCCATACCATATGGCAGCATTTTCAGGATTTTGACAGGGATGAAAAAGCATATGACAGAATCATTACCGGGGATTTAGGAACCATTGGGCAGACGATTTTGCTGGACCTGCTTCGGAAAGAGGGATATGACTTGGCAGGCAGCCACATGGACTGCGGAATTGAGCTGTTTGACAGTGAAAGTCAGGATACCCATGCAGGGGGGAGCGGCTGCGGCTGTTCCGCGATTACCCTTTGTTCCTACGTTTTGCCTAAGATGAAAGACGGCGCCTGGAAGCGGGTACTGTTTGTTCCTACTGGAGCGCTGCATTCCACAGTCAGCTATAATGAAGGCCAAAGCGTGCCGGGAATTGCTCATGGAGTTGTGCTGGAAAGTGTGGGAATGCCCTGAATAACAGTGAAAGATTCGGAAATAAAAGAAAGGAGCGTTTACTGATAATGGACTATGTAAAAGCATTTATAACAGGGGGCCTGATTTGCGCTGCAGCCCAGATTTTGCTGGATCGGACAAAAATGATGCCGGGGAGAGTGATGGTGTCCCTTGTGGTGACAGGCTGTATCTTAGGGGCGTTAGGGGTTTACCAGCCATTTTTGGAATGGGCCGGAGCCGGAGCTTCCGTGCCTCTTTTAGGATTCGGAAATACATTGTGGAAAGGTGTTTCTGAAGGAATTCAGAGCGAAGGGTTTTTAGGGATTTTTAAAGGGGGATTAACGGCCAGTGCTGCAGGAATCGGGGCAGCATTAGTATTCGGATACCTGGGCTCCCTGATTTTTAAGCCGAAGATGAAAGTATAAAACAGGATACTGATAAAAAAGAGTCGGGCTTGCCGGACTCGCGCGCCGGAGCGCGTCTGCGTCAGCAGACAGTTTCCTTAGGCGCGAAGTGCGCATCCCCCGGAGGGTTCACAGGAACCTCTATAGGATGCAATTTTCGATAAAATAAAAAGAGGCTGCCGCATTTTTATGTAGAAAGTTTAAATGCAGCAGCCTCATTTTTATATGAGAGTGTGTCGAAAGCAATTTTACTATAAACCTTGGCCTTGGAATAAGGTCAATATGAAATTTCTGTCAGTTTTCTTAAATGAGAAAAGAAAAAATTAAACAAAATTACGTTGTTTTACAGTCTTCTTACTTCCCTTGACCTTGGACTTAGACTATGGTTTAGTGTAAACAGCAAGCCGGGAGGAAATTCCGGCACAGCCCCAAAACAGACCATGAGCCGGAAGGAAAATATTCCGGCAGCGATCAGACGGGTAGATGGAGTGATCGTAACAGGTGGATCTTAAAATCGAACATGCGAAAGGAGATTTAACACAATGACGAACAAAAACAGAAAGTTACCTCAGATTTTAACAGCAGCAGCAATTATGGCGGCAGTATCCGCAATACCGGCTTTTGCAGCTCAAGGCTGGAATCAGGAAAATGGAGAATGGGTGTATCTGGACCGGAATGGGGATCGGGTTACAAACGTTTGGAAAAAGAATCAAGCCGGAAATCATTGGTTTTATTTGGATGATGACGGTTATATGGCCACAAATCAATTAGTGGAAGATAATGATCAGTACTATTACGTCAATGAAGACGGCGCCATGGTAAAGAATGAGTGGAGGAAGCTGGAGGATGACAGCGATAATGAAGCTTATACCGACGGAACATGCTGGTACTATTTTGGAAGCAACGGAAAAGCAGTAAAAAATACTTCCGGCAAATCCAAATTAAGCACCATTAACGGCAAAAAATATGCCTTTGATGAAGAAGGAAAAATGCTGTTTGGATGGATTAATGAGGAAGGCACTATGGTAAACGAATCGGAAGACTGGTCAGGCGGGGTATTCTACTGCGGCGAAGAGGATGACGGCGCGGCCCTTATTAATAAGTGGAGCCTGTTAGAGGTTGACGATCCGGAGGGTGACAGCGATGCCGATGGAAATTACTGGTTTTACTTTGGCTCCAACGGAAAGAAATTTGCAGATGTAACGAAAAAGATCAATGGAAAGAATTATCAGTTTGATGATCGGGGAGTCGCTCAGTTTAAATGGTATATGGCAAGTTCCTCCACAGCAAGTTCCTCCACAGCATCTTCCAGCGAATTTAAATATTATAACAGCCCGGAACAGTGCTGGAGAGCAGAAGGATGGTTCTATACAGTTCCCACAGAGGATATTGATGCAGACGCGTTTGCAGACGATGAAGCTTACTGGTTCTATGCAGATAAGAAGGGCAACCTGGTTACAAGCCAGATAAAGACCATTAACAATTACAAATATGGATTTAATGAAAAAGGAGAAATGCTGGAGGGACTCTATGCCATTACTTTTGAGGGAAATCGGATCGATTCTTATCAAAAAATAAACAATATCGATGAAATGCCGGATGCAGAAGATGGTTTACAGATCTATTATTTTGGAAATTCTCCGAAAGACGGTGTAATGGCTACGAAAAAAAGCGTAAAAGTAGAGTTAGATGATGATAAGTATGACTTCGGCTTCCGGACCAACGGCCAGGCTATCCATGGGATTTCTGATAATAAAATCTACATCATGGGACGTTTGATGAAGGCGGATTCCGATACAAAGTACAGAGAAGTTGACTTTGACGGAAATACTTATTTGGTTAATACTTCAGGAACCATTCAGAAAAAGAAAAATAACCTGAAGGATTCCGATGATACCTACTACTGCACCGATGACAAAGGAATTGTAACTTATCGGGGAAGCGAAAAGAAATAATAAGGAGTATGAATACATATGGCTCATGAATATACCATCGGTGAAGCTGCAGAACTTTTGAATGTGACCCGGGATGCCCTGCGGTTTTATGAAAAAAAAGAGCTGGTGAAGCCAGATAAAAAGGAGAATGGGTATCGGTTCTATTCGGAAGATGCCATCAGCGTATTGATGGATATTATTTTCCTTAGAAAAATCCAGTGCAGCATACAAGACATCCAAACTATGTATGAAGATGGAACGCCTCAGTACTGGCAGGATTTTTTAAATCTCCGGATTCAGGAAGAAGAAGACCGGATCCGGATGCACCAGCAGCTATTGCGGCAGTTAAAAGTCAGCAGAAGAAACAGCGAAAAAATGCTTCTGTATCGGAATCAGATTTCAGTATGTCCCATGCCAAAAACTTATATTATTTCAGAAATAATGGAAGATTTTGATCAGGTGAGGAATGAATGGTTTCAGGCAGCAGGAGAAACCCAGGGGATGGAACATTGTTATATCCATGAGCAGTGGAAGCCGAAAAAAGATGGCGGATACCAGTATCTATGCTATCTGATATTAGAGGAGTTTGCAGTAAAAGAGCTGCAATTTGAGGAAAGGGCGAAGGCCCTTTCCTCCTTCCAGTTTAAGAATTGCCTGCATACGGTATGTGAGTCCTTGTCAATGTCGCCGGCGAAAGAAAGCATTGGAAAGATGCATCAGTGGGCAAAGGAAAAAGGGATTTCATTAACTGGAGAGATTCACTCCCATTATCTTTGGAACTACCAGGAAGCAGGAAAATTTAAAAAATCTTACGTTGAGATTTATATGCCCATAGAGGAAAATAAGCCTTGACAAATATGTGCATTTGTTATATCCTATCACCAAGTTAATGAATCGCAAACTGATGATTGGGAAGAGTATCTGTTTGGAACATGCACAGAGAGCTGCAGGCGGTGGAATTGCAGCGTTGGGAAAAGCAGAGAATGGCCCCAGGAGGGTAACCTGAAACTTAGGGAGTAGGGAAAACGTGTCTGCACGTTACAGCAGAAAATGTATGACCGTACATGGAAAGAGCGCATTCATAGGAATGAATTTAGGTGGCACCGCAGAAGTGATAACTTCTGTCCTGAAATTAGTGTGCTGGCTGTTTGACACGAAACTCAGTGCCAAGCGGCCAGACATTAGGATTAGGACAGGAGTTTTTTTGCTTTAGTAGGAAATTGCTTCCTATAAAGCAAAAACCCTCCGGGGGATGCACACTTCGCGCCTAAGGAAACTGTCTGCTGACGCAGATGCGCTCCGGAGCAAAATCGCGGTGACGTTGTGACAGCCATGCCTAACACGGATCCTCCCGGGATTAGCTGATACAATATATACAAGATAAAAGAAAGGAAAACACAGTATGGAACAGAATATCCCCTACAAAATTTATTTAGAAGAGCAGGAGATGCCGAAGCAGTGGTACAATGTGCGCGCTGACATGAAAAAGAAGCCGGCGCCTATTTTAAATCCGGAAACTTTAAGGCCAGTAACATTAAAGGAATTATCAGGTATTTTTTGTACGGAACTTGCAAAGCAGGAGCTGGATGATACCACTCCGTATTTTGACATTCCGGAGGATATCAGAAACTTTTACAAAATGTACCGTCCATCGCCTCTGGTAAGGGCCTACTGTCTGGAGAAAAAGCTGGATACCCCGGCTCATATTTATTATAAATTTGAAGGAAATAACACTTCCGGCAGCCATAAATTAAATTCTGCTATCGCTCAGGCTTACTATGCAAAGAAGCAGGGGCTCAAAGGCGTTACCACAGAAACCGGGGCAGGTCAGTGGGGAACTGCTTTGTCCATGGCTTGTGCATATCTGGATTTGGACTGCCAGGTTTATATGGTAAAATGTTCCTATGAGCAAAAGCCCTTCCGCCGGGAAGTGATGCGCACCTATGGGGCAAAAGTTACCCCGTCACCGTCTATGAATACGAAAATCGGGCAGAAAATAAATGAGCAGTTTCCCGGAACCACAGGAAGCCTTGGCTGTGCAATTTCAGAAGCAGTAGAAGCTGCCGTATCTCAGCCAGGATATCGCTATGTTCTTGGCTCTGTGTTGTCCCAGGTGCTGCTTCATCAGTCTGTGATAGGGCTGGAAGCGAAAACTGCTCTGGACAAATATGGAATTAAGGCTGACATGATTATCGGGTGTGCAGGAGGAGGCTCTAATTTAGGCGGTTTAATTTCTCCTTTTGCAGGAGAAGTGTTAAGAGGAGAAGCGGAGTATGAAATCATAGCAGTAGAGCCCTCTTCTTGTCCAAGTTTAACCAGAGGCGTGTATGCCTATGATTTCTGTGATACAGGAAAGGTGTGCCCGCTGGCAAAGATGTATACACTGGGAAGCGGCTTTATCCCTTCTGCAAATCACTCTGGCGGACTTCGTTATCACGGCATGAGTTCCGTAGTTTCTGAGCTGTATGATCAGGGAATTCTGACTGCAAGAAGTGCAGAGCAGACTTCTGTATTTAAAGCGGCTCAGCTCTTTGCCAAGGTGGAGGGAATTCTCCCTGCTCCGGAAAGCAGCCATGCAATTAAAGTGGCAATTGATGAAGCTGTGAAATGCAAAGAAACGGGAGAAGCGAAGAATATTGTTTTTGGACTCACTGGAACCGGATATTTTGATATGGTAGCATACCAGAAGTTCAACGATGGTGAGATGTGTGACTATATTCCTACAGATGAAGAACTGGCAAAAGCTTTAGGCGAGCTGCCAAAGATAGAAGCATAGTTTCTGGCGGCTATATAAAAAATCCTTGTCCACTGAGGAGATAAGACCAGAAAAAAGAGCCAATTAGTAAAAAGAAAGGCTGCTGCAAAATTCGGCATATCAGCAATATACAGCGGGATCCTTAAAAATCCGGCCATATGCTGTGTGGTTTTCGCTATTTTGCAGCAGCCCTTCTTTTTGGCTGTCTGTTTCTTTAATTTATTCAATTTCTTCCACAATCGTAGTTGGCTCTGCTTCGGGAACTGCTTTCTGAGCTTCCTCCGGCTTTACCACGTCTAATGTGGAATCCGGTAATTTGCCGTCTATTTGGGCAGTACCTGCAATCGTGGAAGGCGCTTCCTCTGAAATACTGCCAGGAACCACTTTGGTGTCTTCTTCCGGCTCAATGGTAATTTGAGCGGATTTATTATCAGACTCCGGTTCTGTTTCTTTTTTCGGTTCCGTATTTGAGGCATCACTTGAAACCGTGTCTGAATCTCCATTCTCTTTGCATGAGGCGCTTTCTTTTTCTGCCTGACGTTCCCGATAAGTTTCAGCCTTTTCGCTGAGTTTTGCCCTGGCAATCTGGGCTGCATCTTTGGCAGCAGAGGCAGCTTCCATAGCTGTATCGGTTAGAATAACGGCAGTATCTTTTAAAACGCCTTTGGCTGCGCCTGCCATTTCTCCGGCAGCCGCAAGGATATCTTTAGCAGCCAGTTTTAATTCATCAGCATTTGCATTGAGCGAAATATATTTTCTGGAACCTCTTGTATCCTTTGACTGTTTGGATTCTTCTTCTGTGAAATCATCCGAAGAGAAAGAAAGCTCATCCTCAAATGCATCATCCTCCGCTGTTTCAAAGGAGTCTTCCAGCCCGTCTTCCTCTTCATCAAAGAAATCATCCTCATCCCCTTCAAAATCATGGAATTCTTCTTCCAGCTCTTTGTTAAAAGATTTATACTTCTTTAAATAAGAAATGCCGACTGCCGCCGCTCCTGCTATTGTGGCTAATGCCATTAACTTTCCAAAACCTTTTTTTGCCATAATGGACACTCCTCTCCGGATTTTTTCAGTATTATGATGCTGGGGCCAAAAGGTTTTTGACCCTGGTATCGTATTATCTTTCTATTCTAATACGAAATGGGAAAAAAGGAAAGGTGTGAAATAGATTTTATTAAAATAAATTTCCACTGTTATTACTGTTCACAGGTAACCTGTGAATGTAACCGCATATGCCCATTTAAAATCGCCTGGCGGCGATGGAGCATATGCTTTGCCGCCATAACTGTACTGGCTCATGACGAATCAGCGTGGTGATTCGTCATGGTGTGGACAGTAACCACCTGTTCCTATTGTTTCTCCTCTGCACGAATGAATTTTTTAGAACCATAAGCTGGAAGGACTGAAAGGGCGATCAATATAAGAACATATAGGATAAAATTTAGTTTTGGCGCCAAATCAAAAAGATGAAGCCTTTTTTCAGCGATAAGATAGGCTCTGACAACAGGGATATGCCACAAATAAACAGAAAAGCTGCATTTTCCCAGTATTTGTAAAGGCGGGAGTGACAGGAACCTGGCAAAATAGTTTCCGTATAGTGCCATACAAAATAAATTAGCGCAAATGCATGAAAATATCCAAATGCCATTTCCAGGCATTGCTTCTAAGCGAAACAAATACACACTAATAATGATTACAGAAAAGATAAATAGATTTGCAAATGCCAGAATTTCTTTTTTTACCGGGGCACGCATCATCAGTTCTGCAAGAAGCGTTCCAAGAAAGAAGTTCATATATCCTTCGCCATTGGTTTTATAATTGAAAGGAATATTCCAGCCCGCAATCATCAGAATCATTCCCCAGAACAGAAAAAAGATACACAGTGGAAAATACAGCTTGGGGAAGTGGGAGGAAATTTTCCCTATAAGGTAATATAACATATATAAAAGAATCTATATGCATAAAAACCAGGCCGGAAAATTATATGGCATTTGTTTACCATCAAACCATCCGGTAGATGTCATTAAAAATGTGGTAATCAGCCGTTTCAAGTCTAGTGTTCTGTCTGGCTCATAGATAGGCAAACTTCCTTGCCTATTTTCCTGACAGCGCCACTCCCCAAGCCTCGACGTAGCAACCGCTACGCCTTCG
>JAAWIS010000069.1 GCA_022796475.1 Lachnospiraceae bacterium
TCCCGGAAATTTCCGGGAGTACTCTTTATTCTAATTCTTTATACTCAAAATACTCAAAATCTGCATATTTCGAAAATCCGGACATATCCTGAACGCACATTCCAATAAATGCTCCCGTAAAAGCTGACGTTTCGATATGTTCATCCGAAATCCGCAGTGCATCACAGCTTCCGCCGTATTGAATATAAGTTTCTCCGTCCAGAGAATAGAAAAACCGCACCGTTTCATATTCGGCTGCCGCCTTCAGCCATACTTTTCTGCCCTCCGGCAGTTTTACATAAGAAAAAGGTTCCGAATAGATGCCATTGTCACAGCTTAAAATTGACAGCATTTTCCCCATTTTCTCGTCGTGGCTGACTCTTAGATAATAATACTGAGTTGTATTATAGTAATACACCAGCCCAGCCATCTGCTTAAAATAGTCCGGCTCAAATTCCAGAGCTGTAGAAGCTTCAAATACAAAGGACTGCTGCCTTCTGGCTGTTAATGCCTGGTAGAATTTAGACAGCAGGCTTTCCTTTCCGTACAGCCGCAGGTAACCGGGACGATCGGTTAAAGACATGGCATCTTTATCCAAATTTCTTCTTAAAAATTGGAAATCCATATCCCAAGGCTGATCCGGCCCAAAGGTATAGCGCTTATGAACAGGCGCCGGCTTCTTTCCTTCATATGGAACAGAAACCGTATCATAAGGCCCGTTTCCGCCCTCTTTTAAGCGAATCCAGCCTTCTTCATCAAAATAAATACTCTGAAGCGCTGTTTCCCGGCCCAGGATACAAAATCCCTCTTCCGGCCCTATGGGACGGCCGCACAAATGGGCAAGGAACCATTCTCCTCCCGGCGTCTGTACAATACTGCCGTGTCCCGCTCTCTGAAGTCTGGCTCCAGGCTTATCCCGTGAGGTAAGCATTGGATTTTTCGGATCCAGCTCATAGGGCCCGTCAATGGTTTTTGAGCGGGCCACTGTTACTGCATGGCCTTTCTCCGTTCCGCCTTCTGCGGTCATCAGATAGTAATACCCGCCAATATGATACAAATGGGGCCCTTCCGTTAACCCGATTTCAGAGCCGGTAAAAATCTTTTTCACATTTCCCAGACACCGTTTTTCCTTCTCATCATATTCTTCCAAAAGAATTCCGGAAAAGCGGTTCCGCCCTTCTCTGAAATCGGTTTCCATCGTAACAAACCATTTTCTTCCGTCTGTGTCATGAAACAGGGAGGGATCAAAACCATAGCTGTTAATATAAATTGGTTCCGACCATTCTCCGTCAATCCGATCACAAGTTACAAGATAATTCGGAGTATCCTTCAAACGGTCTTTCGTGTGTGAATTGGTATAAACCAGGTAAAAGGTTCCGTCGCACCAGGACAGGCAGGGCGCCCACACGCCTCCGGAATCCGGAACCCCTACCATATCAAGCTGGCTTTTTCTGTTTAAAGGCTGAGCTACCACCTTCCAATTGATTAAATCTCTTGAGTGATGAATCTGCACTCCCGGAAACCATTCAAAGGTAGAAGTGGCAATATAATAGTCATCACCAACTCTGAGTATACTTGGATCCGGATTAAAACCTTTTAATATAGGATTACGTACAATACCCATATAAAACCTCCTTTAACCTTTTACAGCGCCTTGAGTTAAACCGTTTACAACCTTCTCTGACGCGCAGAAGTACAGAAGGATGACCGGCAGTGAACCTACCAGGATCGCTGTAAGAACAGCCGGAATATTTACGGACTGGAACCCGTAAAACTCCCGGATACCTAACGGCAGAGTCTTCTTAGATGTCGTATTAATTAAAACATTGGCATAAGTAAATTCGTTCCAGATATTTAAGAACGTATATACAGTAACTGTAGAAAGGCCGGCGCCAGACAAGGGCAGAATAATTCTGTGGAATACCCCTACTGTCGTACATCCGTCAATGATAGCTGCCTCTTCAATCTCCTTTGGAATTTCCTTAAAGAACTGGGTCAGGATAAATACCGATATGGGAATGTTATAACTGATATACGGGCCGCAAAGGCCTGCCAGGGAATCATTCAAATGAATAGAGCTTAACAGCGTAAACGTAGGAATCAGCGTAGTATGAATCGGAATCATCATACCTGCAATAATCAGGAAATACAGTACGCTGGAGCCTTTAAATTTCATCTTTGCAAATGCAAAGGATATCATGGAAGAAGTTAATACAATCAGAAATACACTGACTGCAGATACCAGGGTACTGTTTACAAAGTACCTAAGAAAGTCTGGCTTAAATACCGCCTGATAGTTTCCGAAAAAGAACTTGGTAGGAAGCTGCCAGATATTTTTCAGATACTCCTGCATATCCTTAAAGCTGTTAATCAAAAGGAAGATAAAGGGGAAGCCGGTAATAACTAAAACAAGCAGGCAGCAGGCATACAGCGAGGCTTTGATCAGATTGCGTTTGGTTTTTGCATTCATTTAATTTTCCCCCTTCCTTGATGTGGCGTACAGGAAGCAGCAGGCAAAGATAAAGCAGATTAAAAACATGTAAGCAGCAATCGTACTTGCATAGCCCATCTGGAATTCCGTAAAGCCTTTTTTATACATATAGGTAGCCATCAGCTCTGTGCTGGTATTCGGCGCACCGCCCATCATAACATAGAACAAGTCAAAGTATTTCAGAGAACCTACTAACTGGAGCACAGCAGAGGTACGCATAGTAGGGATAATCATGGGCAGGGTAATGTTTGTAAAACACTGCCACGTATTTGCACCGTCAATTTTAGCTGCTTCATAAAGCTCTTCCGGAACATTGCTTAACCCGGCTTTAAAAATAATCATATAATAAGGAATAAACTGCCAGCAGATTACGAACAGGATCGCCGGCATGGCTGTACTCCCCTGGAGGAATGCAGTAGACATTTTCAGTCCCAGTGCCCGAATCACCTTCGCCATCAGCCCGAAATTAGGATCATAAAATAAAATCCACATAATACCGGTAGCTACGGTAGAAAGAAGCATGGGCATAAAGAATACCGTGCGGAAAAATTTCGTAAAACGAAGTTTGCTGTTAATCAGAAGCGCCAGCAAAAGAGCGCCCGGCATCTGGATAAACATAGATGCAATTACTAAAATCATGTTATTCTTCAGAGCATTCCAGAAGTTCATATCTTTTGCTACTGCAATATAGTTGGACAGGCCAAGAAATACTTTATTGGCGCTGATCCCCTTCCAATCCATAGTGCTGTAATAAAAGGTTCTGGCAATTCCCAAAAGATTAAAGGTGCCATAGAAGAATAGTGCCGGAAGGACAAACAAAAGCACCAATCCTGCTTTTTTCAATTTTTTTGCGGATGCAGAATCCTGATTCACGATAAAACCCCCTTAATCAAACAGTCCCGGCCAAAACCATTACCTTTTCAGGAAATAAATTCCATTTTAAGCGGTAAACAGCCGCCGGATTGCTATAAAAAATGCACAGACAGAACGGACTGCCGATTGCTGTCTGTGCATGTAGTGTCAGATACCTAATTCACTTTTACAAATACTTCCTTATTTGTCTAAGGTCTGTTTTGCCAATTCCTCCATCTGAGCGGCTGCCTCTTCCGGAGTTGTGGTTAATCCAACCAGATCATATGTGGTCTGCTTATGCAGCGCACCTAAGTCAGTTGGCAGGAACTGATCATAGAAGTTCTGGATATACTCTGCGTTCTGGATAAAGTCGTCTGCCGCCTTGGTTAATTCGTTTGGCATAGTAACGCCCTTAACACCAGAGATTACGCCTGCAATATCTACACTGTCCTGTCCGAATTCTTTATCAGTTAACATATGAATCAGCTCAAAAGCCTCATCCGGATACGGGCAGGATGCAGAAATGGAATACGCGTTGCCGCCGCCTAAAATCTGCTTTGCATTGCCGTCTGTTCCTTCAATTACCGGGAATCCGAAAATACCTAAGTTATTCTCGTAAAATTCCGGAGCTTCAGAACGGCAGTTGGAGAACATACCATTTGTCTGAACGATATGAGCTGCCATGCCGTTGTAGAACAACATACGGGAACCGCCGGTATCGTAGTTGATTCCGTTACATCCTTCCGGATAGTAACCCTTATTTACCCAATCCTGAAGTCTTGCCCCTGCTTTAATAAAGCTTTCATGCTCAAAGGTTCCGCCGTTTTCACGGTTGTATGCATCCAGGAATGGCTGGGTTCCGCCTTCACGCATAGACAGATAAGTAAAGGTTAACGCTGCCGGCCACTGGCTGGAGTTTCCAAGAGCCAGAGGAATAATCCCTGCTTCCTTAATCTTATCGCAGTTTGCTTCAAATTCTTCAATAGTAGTAGGAACTTCAAGGCCTAAGTCTGCATAAATCTTCTTGTTGTAATAAACCGGAACAGGTCCGCAGGAGTAAGGCAGACTGTAATTTTTGCCCTTAACCTGGAATAAGCTTAATGCAGCGGGATAATACTCGTCTGCAACCGCTTTTACCTTGTCGTCAATATCTAAAACTTTGCCTTCGTCAATAAAGGACTCCAGCCAGCCGCCCCCCCAGGAAACGAAAATATCTGGTTCTTCACCGGCTGCCATAGCAGTTGCCAGCTTGGTCTTATACGGATCGTTTTCATTTGGAACATCTACAACCTTGATATTTGGGTATTTTTCCATAAAACGGTTGATAGCGTTAGTAACTGTTTGATGACGGGTTTCATCAATGGCAATATGCCATACAGTAAGGGTAATTTCATCAGTAGTAAGACCGGCATTATCACCTGCAGCTTCTCCTGCGTCAGCTTTCTCTTCTCCTTCAGCCGCTGGTGCTGCGGTAGTTTCTACCGTTGCTGCTGTCGTTGCAGCAGTGCTTTCTGTTGTGCCACCACCGGAACATCCAACTAAACCTGCAGTCATCGCCGCTGCTAAAAGCAGTGCCAAACTTCTTTTTTTCATACACTTCTTCTCCTTTTCTTTTATTTGTAACGGCTTTGCCCCAAAGGCGCCGCCTTCGGTCAGAATGCCGCTACATTTACTTTCTTTCATCTAAATCCCAAATCCGTGCTCGTGCACGTAATGATTTAAAACTAGATTACCATACTTAGTGAAATTAGTCAATAATTTTTTTAAATTTCTTCTGTCATTTATATATAATCACGCTTATTATATTAAGCCGCAGTTTTTTAATGTATGTTTTTAACAATTTTTCCAGATATAAAAAGACTATTTGACACAAAACACACAGTTATGATATGCTTATTGTACACTTACTTAGCCAAAACCTGAGATTCAGGTGCACTTACTTGTCCTTACAGTGCATATTTATGCATAAGTACTTATTTTGCCCCAGTGCAGGAAAGAGGAATCTTAATTATGACCACACTAAAAGAGATTGCCCAGTTAGCTGGCGTTTCCCGCGGAACAGTAGACCGGGTCTTAAATAACCGCGGAGCAGTAAAGCCAGAAACTGCCAGACGAGTACGGGAAATCGCCCTGTCGTTAAATTACCAGCCGAATAAAGCCGCCTTAGCCCTGGCTTCCCAAAAGAAAAAGATTACCATTGGAGTCCTGTTGTTCGGCATCACCAACGGAAACTTATTTTTTGAAGATGTTATCGAGGGTGTTGAATACCAGCGTGCCAGGCTTGTTGGCTATGGCTGCACAGTGATTACCCGCCGGACTGTCTTTGATCCCAAAGCCCAGCTTGCTGCAATCGATGAATTTCTGGCGTTAGGAATTCACGGGCTGGTAATCTCCCCTCATAATTCCCCCGAAATCATCGATAAAATCAATCAGCTTTCCCAGATGGGGATTCCTACGATAACCACCAATACCGATTTAATCGGTTCCAAAC
This sequence comes from Lachnospiraceae bacterium, assembly GCA_022796475.1. GTDB lineage: Bacteria > Bacillota > Clostridia > Lachnospirales > Lachnospiraceae > Caccovicinus. Next base: position 5,814 of record JAAWIS010000069.1, read on the forward strand.
GTCTTGCCTATGTGGGCAGCAACTATTATGAAGGCGGCTGTACCGCTGCAGGACTGATGAACCTGATTACCCAGGGCACTGCAAAAGTAGGAATTGTTACCGGATCCCCTTTAATCCTTTGCCATTCCGAACGGATTAAGGGCTTTATGGACACATTAAACACCCGTTATCCAGGCATCCATGTACTGGATACCAAGGCAAACCAGGACGACGAATTTAAAAGCTACAAGGCTACCTTAGATCTTCTTTCCAATTATCCCCAGATGGACGCATTATTTTTCACAGCAGCAGGGGTATATGGCGGATGCCGGGCTGTGGCAGATGCCAGAGCAGACGGCAGAGAACGGAAATTAACAATCATTTCCTTTGACGCCGTGGAAAAAACAAAAACACTGGTAAAAAACGGAATCATTGCCGCCACCATCTGCCAGCAGCCCTTCCAGCAAGGCTCCCGCCCCATTAAGCTGATGTTTGACTACTTATCCACAGGAGCGGAACCGGAACCAGTTCAGTATACGGAAACGATTATTAAAATCATGGAAAATATATAAATACGGCATCCAACACGTATTAAACTTTGCTTTCTGCCAACAGGTATCTATTTTTCAGAAAATTTGTTTCGGTTCAAGTTAGTGTACTGTCTGCTTCATAGATGGTAACATTCTGCTGAATATTTTTCTGAGGGCGCTGCTCCACAAACGAAGGCGCAGCGGCTGCTACGTTGAGGCTTGGGGAGTGGCGCTGTCAGGAAAATAGGCAAGGAAGTCTGCCTTTATATGAAACAGACAGAGCACCGGCTTTCGCTTACGAAATACCGTTCAAGCGATACCGCAAAACAGGACGTAAAAATGACAGAATGATACGTTCAGACACATTGATTATTCCTTCTTTTGTTCAATCGGCGTCCTGCCGTAATTGCAGATCTGTTTCCACTCTTCTGCTGTTTCAAACGGGCCAGGCATGGGATTGACACCTCTCTTTTCTCCGAAATAATCCCGGTCAAACAGAATCGGCGTTCCGTCAGGATTCTCAAATTTTTGTTCTGGTTCAAAAGCCTCTCCCAAATATTCTGTAGAAACCACAGGGGTTTCCATTCCTTCCGGCAGATACTCTGTCAAATTCGTTTCTAACCTGCAAAGGCCGTCCTCCTGCTTAACAGACACAAACACTGTATGCTGAGTATCTTCCCAGAAATTCTTTTCCTTTTTGCATGGCTTTGCGCCGTTAAAATACAGGTTTCCTCCGGTATAAACGGGAAGGTTTGTGTAATATTTGGTTCTGTCTTCCGAAGAGCCTTCATCTCCTTCCTTAAAAAACAGAGCACGGTACTCCTCTTCTGTAGGGTATTCGTCAAAGGGGAAGGTTCCCACCGCCGAATTCTGCGGTTTTACCGGGAACGTTTCAAACAGGTAATCATACGTTCCGGGCTTTTCATTTTGAACAAAAATATTATTATAGAACCGGTTATCTCCATGAAGAATGGTCATAAAGCCTGCCACTTCCGTCCGATGGATCATATGGTACGGAGTATACCTTGGACCTGCATCTGCCACTTTTCTGCTTCCTGCATTCATGGTTTCTGTTCCGCTTACATTATTGGTTCCTTCTCCTACGCTGGTAAAGGAGCCGCAAATTAAATTATGTACAAATGCCGTTCCCTGAGTTGCAATCCGGCAGCTCTGAGGCGACAGCATTAAATTATGGTCAATCAAGGTTGGCCCGTGGCTTACCTCCACAAATAAATCTTCTCCGATATCCAGGGGCATCTGGAATTTCGAGGCGTCTTTGGGCGGGAAGTTATGGTGGAATAAGTTCTGAGTAACTCTGGTTCCCTGAGCCTGCCAGTCCAGCCAAAGACCTCTGGTACAGTGGTGAATATGGTTTCTCTGAATCTGAGTATCAATGGCTGCATGAAGCTTGATCCCGCCAATTTCCGCACCGGAAAGCATATGCCTCCAGTTAATATGATGGATATGGTTATCCTCGATTACGGAAAAGACACATCCTAAATGTCCTACAATCCCAGCCTGGCCGCAGTCATGGATGTGGCAGCGACGAATGATATGGGAGCCGATCCGGTCCTTCGCCCATCCTTCCACCTGTGCCTGGCAGATTGCATCCCGCTCTGTCTGAGTCCCCTGCTTAAACCGGTATTTGCTCCACTTATTTTCATTATTCGGCTGAAGGTATTTTCCAAGGGAAATGCCGACACATTTTGAATGGCGGATCTCACAATCCTCAATCACCCATCCCTTACTCCAGTGAGGCCCTACCATACCTTCCTGATATGCCGTAGGCGGCGCCCAGGTAGTGGCGGCCTTGCAGACAGAAAATCCGGCCAGCGTAATATATCCGATCCCTGGCTGATCCGGATAAAAACAGTTTCTCCGCACATTAATCTCTACATTTTCTTCATTCGGATTAAGGCCGTGGAAATTTCCGTAAATTACGGTATTCCCGTCTTCCTGACAGGTATACCACCGGAACAAGGAAAACTCCTGGTCATTGGACGGCTTAAAAGGAACAGGATTTTTTACTTCCTCCAGGCTGGCTGCTTCATACATAGCCTTATCATTCAAATACACTTCACCTGTATGGAATGCCTCTTTGGTATAATACCAATCTCCGTAAATTACAGTGGTATACGGATTATACGATCCAAATATGCCATTGGGAATCCGTGTCACCCATACCTGATTCTCATAAGGCTTCCAATTTTTAACTGGTTCTGCTCCGGTAATTACACTTTTTCCCATTACCTGAGCCTGATAGAGTATGGGCTGTTTCAGTGTTCCCCCCTGCCTTGGATTCACATACTCACGGTAAACCCCTGGCGCTACTAAAACTTGATCCCCAGGCTGTGCCACATTTGCCGCATCCTGGATCCGCTTAAACGGAAACTCCTTCGTACCATTTCCGTCTTGTTTCCCATCCTGTGAAACGTAATAAATCATCTTACCCCTCCTTCCTAATGCGCACGTGCGCTGTAATGGAAGCATAACACCTTTTCTATCTGGTATCAACCTTTTTTTGTTAACTTGCAACAAATTTTATGTATTTCACAATGAAACCTTTTACATATTATGCATTTTTACTATATTATTTTCTATTTATTTACAATTTGCACGTGCACGTTTTTTTGAATTTAGTTATTTTTTATTCACCTTTTTCTTCCTTCAGTAATCTCTGTCTATTTTAATGCCCACGTGAGCATACTAGCGTGCTCACATCATGGCATAAAATTTTGAGGAATACAGATACGAAGCTCTGTGTAATACTTTTTCTGTTTTGGCAATCTTCCAAATACCAGCAGTTCATATAAAATCTGAAGAGGAAGGATGCCCTGGCTTTCTGGATCCTGAGAAATGGTTGCTGTTAAAATCCCTTCCTGCAACAGAGCCACTGCCTCTTTGGTGGTATCATTTGTAATAATCCTGATCTTTCGGCTGCCTGCTACCTTCTTAATGGCACGGCAGGCAGAATAGTCACCTGGATTTACCAGATAAACTGCATTCATTTCCTGTTCCCGGTTCAACACTTCGGTAACGATATCGTAACAGTCCAAAATATCCCGGGGCAGCAAATATTGGCCTGTCAGCTCAATCTGTGGATAACGTTCTTCGATTTCCTCTAAAAAGCCCTCCACCCGGCCCTGATAGTTCGGCGAATGAAAGGCTTTTTGGGAACCGCCCACTGTAAAAATCCCTACTCTGCTTTTGGAATCACAAAGACCTAAAAGCCCGGCAGCAATACGGCCGGATTTTTTATAATCGCATCCCACATAGCAGCTTCTTTGGACCCGTTCATCATCAATATTATAAAAAACGATAGGAATATGGAGTTCTATGGCCTTTTCAATCATCTGCTGAATAATCGGCTCCTCCTGCCCTACGGCTGCCATTCCGTCACAGTTAAACTCTGCTACCAGCTTTTTTGCCTCCTCCTGTTCAAGAGGAGCTTTTCGATCTATGGTATAAAAGTCTACTGTTACACCAAGTTTTTCTAAATCCATGGCCTTTTTCATCGCTCCCTGCCGGATCTCCTCATGCAGCAGGGCAGTTTCTCCTTTAATGGAACAAAACGCCAAACGAAGCTTTCTTTTTTTGGCTGCTAATACCTGACCAGTTTCATCCGGGCAATAATTTAACTCCTGCAAAGCACTTCTCACCCGCTCAGCCGTTTCCAGTTTTACCGATCCTCTTTGGTTCAATACACGGTCTACTGTCCTTCTGGATACCCCTGCTCTTTGCGCAACCTGCTTCAATGTGGCCATACAACTCCTCCTTTTTCCGGCTCTCAAAACCAAACAGACCATCCACAAACACCCGAACTCATTTGGAACAAATCTCCCAGATCATGCCTCTTGGGTCCAAAGTATGCCCCACATCTAACAAAAGGCAATGTTCAGACAGAATACCAGGTCAAAAAGAAAAGCGCATGGCTTTCCAGCCATAGCGCTCTTTCATTTGGGTTGTTCTTAAAAAGTATCTGCCGGCCTTTCCGGTATAAAAAGTCGGGGTGACAGGATTCGAACCTGCGGCCTCCTGGTCCCAAACCAGGCGCTCTAGCCAAGCTGAGCCACACCCCGTAACGTGGATAGTATAACCGATACACGTTGAAATGTCAATACCTTCTCCTGTGCTTATTGAACCATTTCCATATCTTCCGGAAAATCCGCGGGACAGCTTCTCTTCAGTCCAAAAAACACTGGGTAAAATGGGCTTTTCCCTTTTCATCCAGCTCCATAATCATGTAAGACGGGCGCCGTCCCTCCTGCCTGGGATAAGATAAGCTCCCGGGATTCAGTAAAATAATGCCATGACTGTCATCAAAGTAAGGCCTGTGGGTATGTCCAAACATAGCAATATGAAAATCAGCAGCTTTCGCATCTGCCATAAGCTGCTCTGCCCCCAGGGAAACATTGTAATAATGGCCATGGGTCAGAAGAACCCGGTACGTTCCAATTTCAATCTCCCGCTCTTTGTCCAGAGAAGAAAAAAAGTCATTATTTCCGCGTACCATCTGCATCTGACAGCCTGGATTTACCCACTCAGGAATAAACAGTTCGCTTCCTTCAGAATCTCCCAAGTGAATCAGCATATCAATAGGAGCTGTTTGTTCAATCACCTTTTTTAAATTATCATCCTTCCGATGGGTATCGCTTACAATAAGGATTTTCATAGTACTTTTCATAAGTTTCCTCCGTACAATGACGCTAATTTACATTTCATAGCCTCCAGTGCCTTTCCCCGATGACTGATCCGGTTTTTCTGATCGATAGTCAATTCTGCACTGGTAACACCAAACTCCGGGATATAAAGGATGGGATCATAGCCAAATCCGCCCGTTCCCGCTGGCTTTTCGGCAATCAGCCCCTCCATGGTTCCCTCTGTATGTAAGATCTGCCCGTCAGGCAAAACCGCTGCAATATTACATACAAACCGTGCTGCCCGCTCCTGTCCCCTGGCCCCTTTCAGACGGTCAATAATTGCCTGGTTTTTAATCACATAGGAAGTATCCTCTCCCAGATAACGGGCAGAATAAATCCCAGGCTCCCCGCCGATATAGTCTACCACCAGCCCGGAATCATCTGCCAGCACAATCCCTCCTGTTTCCTTCCATACAGCCAATGCCTTAATCGCCGCATTTTCCCCAAATGTGGCTCCATCTTCCTGAATTTCCGGATCTGCACCTGCTTCTTTCATTGACAGGATTTCCATTCCCAAATCAGATAAAATCAATCGGATCTCCTGCATTTTTCCCTTATTTCCAGTAGCAAACACAATTCGTTCTTTCATTTTGCCTCCCTTTCCCTTTCATGTACGCTCCAAGTTTCTTTGTACCTGTTTTCGTGAATACATGTTAAAGAATCCTTTTCCAGCTCTCTTCCATATTTCTTCTATACGGTTATTCTTATCCCTTCTTTCTGCCCTCCCTAACGCTCTGCCGTATAGGCTTTCAGACACAGGTTACACTGCTGGCTGCTCTCAGCCCGGACCCATTGTTTCCCGTCTGAGCTTAAGTATCCTTCCCCGTCTGTCAGATCCACCTTTCCTCCATTTTCCGAAACCTGATATTCAATCGCCACAGGATGCACTGCCCCTGGCGTCCGGATCTTTACCGCCACCCAAAATTTTTCTCCTGGTTCTAACGGAATCTCCTCTGAAAACTCCACCGTATAAAACCCGGCATCCTGAAACTTTCCTGATGCCAGCACCTTTTTTAGCTCCAGCCCCTCCTCATTTACCGCCCCTGTATCACCATAAACCTCATAGCTTGTGCCAGGCATGGTAGCATAAAAGCCAACAGCCTTCAGCGTTTCCTTCCCTTTAGCCTGGTACCCATTGGCAAAGTATGCTTCCTCACGGCCATAACCTACCTGGCCAATCCAGCCGCACAGGTCGGACTGATAGATTCCGGTATAATAGTCCGGCTCCGTAATAACGGAATATAATACATTAACATCTCCAATATTCGTATCATAGTAAGACACATAAAAGCAGCCTTCTTCCCCGAATTCCAGTCCCCAGCTATTTAAGCAGATAAAAGCGCCATCGCCTTCAGGTTCATTGTTAAACCGCTCTTTTGGATACCGATCATCCCATCCGATAATCACTACATTATGATTGGCTTTTTGGCTTCCCGGGTAATAATAGCTGACTGTTTCTTTATTGTAATAGCGGTCGGAATCCGATGAATTCTGGAGCCTGGTAAAAAGGGAACTCTGGACACCGCCTGTTTGGTAAACGGCCTCTTTGATCCGGTCATAGTTTTTTGATTCCAAAATCCGCACTTCCTGCACATGCTTTGATGGTGCTAACCCGTCAGGAGAATACCCGTCGCCGTAAGGATCTTCCTCTTCTGTTACCGGTCCCTGCCAGGCCAAAAGATATGCCATAGACATGGCATACTGGCCTCCCTCTTCCTGTCCCAGAAAAAAACTATTTTTCAGCGACATATGGTCTGCTGAAAAATCCCATGCTTCCTTAGGAAGCAGGACAGTTTCCATAGCCATAAGAGAAGAAAATGCCCAGCAGGTTCCTAAATTTCCCTGATCCCCAACCTTAGGCATCTGTCCGGTTTCCCGGTAGTCAAACCGCTCCGGAAGGGGCAGATTCTCTTTGGATTCTTCCAAAACAACAGGTTCTGACTCTTCCAGACCTTTGGTCTGCCGATTCTTATCTTCCTGTTTATCTTCTTTGTACTGCTCCTTTTCCATTGATTCCTGCTTTGTGATCCCTTCCTCTGTATCCTTCCATTTTAGCTGCCCGCAGCCTGCAAAACTTGTTCCGATTCCTGCAGCCAAAGCTACTGTCAAAAGTAGTTTCCCTCTTTTCATCCAAAAACATGATATTCTGCTGCCTGCTTTCAAATCCGGTTTCCTGCTTTCCTTCCGGGAGGCTTTGGTCCCAGAAACTGATAATAATAGGTTTTCATCATTCCATTATATATCTTCCGGTTTTTATCTGCCTTCCGCCCCATATCCGCTTCTGCATTTTCATATGCTGTAATCACATAAGCTGACCAGGAATCCAGCGCCCGAAACCGTTCTCCAAATTCCCGGTACAAGACAGGCAGCTTCTCTTTCTCTTCCAAACGTTCTCCGTAAGGAGGATTCGTGATTAAAAATCCATATTTCTTCGGATGGCTCAAGTCCTTTACCGGGCGCTGCTGAAAATGGATCATACGGTCTACTCCGGCCCTTTCTGCATTGGCCCTGGCGGCTTTTATCATCCCCGGATCAATATCGTAACCCTGGATATCCGTTTTCACTTTCTGATCCGCCATCTCCCGGGCCTCATCCATAACTTCATACCAGCGCTTTCGCGGGATCAGATTTTTCCAGTCCTCTGCCAAAAACGAGCGATTCATTCCTGGTGCAATATTCGCTGCCATCATAGCCGCCTCAATCGGGAATGTTCCGCTTCCGCAGAATGGATCTACTAAAATCCGATCTTGATTCCAAGGTGTCAGCATAATTAATGCAGCAGCCAAAGTTTCCGTAATCGGCGCTTTGCTTACCAATGTACGGTAGCCCCGTTTATGAAGGGAATCTCCGCTGGTATCAATTCCTACGGTTACCATATCTTTATATAAAAAAACCCGCAGCGGATAGCTGCTTCCCGTTTCCGGGAACCAGGCCATTTTGTACTGCTGCTTCATCCGCTCCACTATAGCTTTTTTCATAATCGACTGAATGTCTGAGGGACTGAATAATTTGCTCTTAATCGAAGACGCTTTTGCTACCCAAAATCTTCCGTCTTTAGGCAGGTATTCCTCCCAGGGAATCTCCTTTGTTTTTTGGAACAGTTCTTCAAAATCAGCCGCCTGAAAACTTCCTGCCTTTAACAGCACCCGTTCTGCCGTTCTAAGAAAGACATTTGCACGGCAAATCCCTTCATCATCCCCAATAAATGTTACCCTTCCATCCTCGACTCTGGAAATCTCATATCCCAGATCCAAAATTTCTTTTTTCAGCACTGCTTCCAGGCCAAAATGGCATGGCGCAAGCAGCTCATACGTTTTTTTCATAATTTTTTCTCTTTTCTATTCAGCCAGCGGTTTCCAGCTTCAGACGTTTCACCATATCTCCCTCAAAGGTGAGAATTTGAAATACACCATCCTCCAGCAGACCATAGGTAGCCGGATTTCCTCCTTTAGGAATGGAAACAGAACCGGGATTCAAAATTCCTATCCGGCCAATTTTCTCTGCCTCCATATATTCTGCCATCAGAAGATGGGTATGTCCCTGAACCAGGGTATCTCCATCCTGCATAGGCGGCAGACAGTCTTTTCCAAACACATGGCCGTGTGTGGCGTAAAAGGTTTGCCCCTCAAAAGCAAGCAAACCATAGTCCGCCATAATCGGAAACTCCAGCACCATCTGATCCACCTCTGTATCACAGTTCCCTCTTACGGCATAAATCACATGTTTCAATGGATTTAACATGGCAATTACTTCCTTAGGTGCATATTCCCTTGGCAGATCATTTCTCGGTCCGTGATACAGCAGATCCCCCAAAAGTACCAGCCGTTCTGCCTTTAAAGATCGAAATGTATCCAAAAGCCTTCTGCAGCCCCAGGCTGAGCCATGGATGTCTGACGCAAACATAATTTTCATAAGTCATTACTCCTTATCCCGCTAATTCACAGCTTTGCAGCACATCTATTATTTTATAGCGTTTACCGTATATCTGTCAATGAAGTTCTAATCAGAAACCAGATATTTCCCGTGATAATACTGGATTCCGCTGCCTAAGCTGGCCGCCTGCCAGCCGTACCTAGACAGTTCCCTGGCTGCCTGCATGCTTTTTCCTCCATGTGTACAGTAAAATAACAGGGGAACACCCCGGTAACATTCTAATATTTCTTCCTCCAGACAGTCATAGGGGATATTAACCGCCCCCTGCAGATGACTCTGCCGGTATTCCGCTTCTGTACGCAAATCAATCAGCAGCAAACGCTTCCCCTGAGCCAGCATCTGCTCCAGTTGGTATATGGATATGACAGCAAACATGAAGAATCCCTGTCCTTTTTTCTTCTTACTATAAGCTATGCAGCTTTTTTGTTTTGGGACACCCTTTACAGACGAAAAAGGAACTGCCCGCCGCTTACATGCAGACGCTGCAGTTCCTAATTTACAAATTTTAACGCCGGATTGGCCGTAACCCCCTCATCCCTTAGATTCCGGGACTAATTATTCTGATGGCAGTTCTTGGAGCTGTTCTGAGAATTATTTTTGGAATTATTCTGAGAGCTGTTCTGGGAACTGTTTTGGGAATTATTTCTGGAGCTGTTCTGAGAACGGTTGTCCATATCATTTCTGCTGCTGTTGCGGGTAGAATTGTTGTCCATATCATTGTAATTATTCTTTGCCATGTTGCCATACCTCCTTAAATGAAATCCGGTTTCACCGGCATTTATTTTGTTACGGGAATAGTATGGTTCATTTTTTTTCATTTCATTCATGAAAATCATTTATATCTTGTTGATTTTTCTTTTTACCTATATTATAATTAAGATGCGGAAAAATCGTTTCCCTTAAAATGATTTTTCCTACCCTTATTAATTATTTATACTCCCCTCAAAAAGGCCCGGGCAGCTCCCCTGCCCGGGCCTTTTTCTTATTTCAATTTATTTCTTATCCTAATACACTTACAATCCGAACCGGATTCCGATAATTCCAATTCGAAATGATAATTCCAGTTTCATATGTAGAGGCGTGTACAATCTTACCAGATCCGATATAAAGAGCTACGTGGTTAATTCCGCCGCTGCCGCCGTAAAACAGCAAATCTCCTGGCCGCATCTGATCTGCGCTTACCGGGATTCCTTGTGTTGCCTGGGAACCGGAGGAACGCAGCATCTGAACGCCTGCTGCATTGCCTAACACATAACGGGTAAATCCGGAACAATCAACGCCAGTTCTCGGATCATTTCCCCCATAACGGTATGGCCCTCCTAAAAATGATAAAGCGTAATTTACCACATTCTGACGAACATCTGTATTTTCCTTTGCCTTGGTTTCTGCCGCCTGAACCATAGCCTGGGCAATTGCTGTTGCCGCTGCTCCGTTTTCTTCTTTTTCTTTTTCCTTCCGGGCAGCTTCCTCAGCCGCCTTACCGTCTTCTGTCCGGTCTAACACTCTGGTAACTTCTGTTTTTTCCGGTTCTGTTTCCGTCATATAAGCTGACTGCGGAACTGGCTCCGAAATCATCTCAACATGTTCTGAATACGCTGCTACTGCCGCCTCTGCGCCTTCATATGTATCTGCAAACGCCGTAAAGGGCGCTGTACTTATCACTCCGCAACAAAGAACTCCAATTACTAATTTTAAGTGCTTGTCCATGTATAATCTCCTTTGCTTTTGCCTAAAACAGATTCATCGTCTTTTACATTTCGGATGTATTTGTTTCAAACTTGTTACAAATTTGTTACCTGACTACGCACTTATTGTAACTAACTTTTTAATATTTGTCAAGGTTTCGAAATGATTTTTTTGCTAAATCCCGGAAATTTTAATATTTTCTGTTTCCTTTTATGAGGGAGTAAATCAAAAAGAAAATCAAAACCGGCACCAGAATGGGACGAAGCAAAAGGAAAATCCCTCCGATTACCGTACCAACCACCATCAAAATGCAGAAAATAACAGCCAGCAGCAGCAAAAGAGCCCATAAGCCATTAAAGCGGAAGCTTCTGAACCCGCCCTGCCGGTTTTCAAACCCGTCATCCCCGGCTGCACGAGAACCGAAGGCCTGCTGGCCGTTGTCACTGTCTTCGTAGACGCCGGCCATCTCATCTCCTCCGCCATTAGCATCGATGATCGATTTTGCAATAAGCCTGGGATCCCCTAATTCCTCTAAAACGTCAGAAAGCGCTATGCCTTTTTTTAACCTTTCTGTAATATAATCGTCATAGTAGCGAATATTTTCCTCTATCACCGGCCGGGACACCTGGCCTGCCAAGGCTAACGCCAATTTTTCCAAAAATTCTTTTTTATCCATTTACTTAATGTATCCTTTCCTTTATCAGGCCTGCCCGGTACGCAAAAACCAGCTCCTTTAAATCAGAAATCTGAACAGCAAGCTTAAGTCCTTTATCTGTATCCGCAACCATCACCCGCTTTTTCATCTTTTCTACAATTGAAACCCTGGGCGTGTTCTCCTGCCCTGGCACAAAAGGCTTGTGCTCTGCAAGAGCCAAATGATGAGAATTATAAATCAAGGTATAGCCTGCAATCCCTGTTGTGGACTGGTAAGCCTTCGAAAGGCCGCCGTCAATTACATAAAGCTTTCCCTCTGCCTTTATTGGCGTTTCCCCGTCTTTTAGCTTAACCGGCACATGACCGTTAATAATATGAGAGCCTTTTGTGGGAAGCCCGAATTCTTTCAGTATCTTGTCACAGTATTCCACCTGCTGGCTTAATTTATAATAGGGATTAAAATTCTCTTTATGGGTAGCTTTGTCTTCCACAAAATAATGTTCAAATGTGGTCATTTTATCCTTCCCAAATACAGGGGATTTTGCCCCGCACCACAGATACCACATAAAATCACGGCATTTTTCCTTTTCTGGATCGTGCTCCGGTAAGAAATATGCCCTCTGCACCCTCTGATCAATAAAATCCAAAAGTGCTTTCCCGGAATAGGCCACCCCGTCAATTACCATCTCATCAAAACTGCCGTCCCTTTTCATAGGAATGCACCCATGGTACAAAAGGTTGGAGTTATAGCACTTATACATCCCTCCATGGCTGTAAATAAATTTAATATGACGGTGGAGCAGCTCACTGTGGCGGAAAGAAAGGGCCAGCGTATACAAAAGCTCCTCCTCCTCCGGAGTCAGACGAAGAGGATCCGCCGGATCAACTGTAGGGAAATTCATATCCCGCATCGGATACTCCTTCCCGCCTATTGCAACCGTTCCCTTTTTGTAATCGATTCGCTCCAGCAAAATCCGATCTTCCATCTTGTAGTCCGGATGCCGCCGGATAATCTGGCCTTCCAGCTTAAACTGCATAATGGCAATGGCCTTATGCATCTTGGCCGCCAGCCCCGGATCCACTGCATCGTAAATATTTTCATCCAGGATTTTGGGCTGGAACTGCTCACAAGGGTCGTCCCGATATATATTTGCCGCAAACATGGACAGGGGGCGCAGATTGATCCCATAGCCGTCCTCCAGAACATCAAAGCTGTTATAGCTAATGGCAATTCGCAGCACAACGCAGATGCTGGCCAAATTCCCCGTAGCTGCCCCCATCCAGGAAATATCGTGGTTTCCCCACTGAATATCTACATCATGAAACTGCATTAATTCATTCATAATAATATCCGCCCGAGGCCCCCTGTCAAAGATATCACCGATAATATGCAGATTATCAATGGTTAAATTCTGAATCAGACGGCTTAAAGCAATAATAAACTTCTCCGCAATCTGCACATCCAAAATGGTCTGGATGATCTCGCTGTAATAAACTTTTTTATTTTCGTCATTATAATCCACATGAAGCAGTTCGTCAATGGCATAGGCAAACTCCTGAGGCACTTTTTTTCTTACTTTTGACCGGGTAAATTTAGAAGAAACTTCTTTGCAGATCCGCACCAGCCTGTATATGGTAACTTTCTGCCAGTCTTCCGTATTTTTCCCTGCTGCTGTCATTTTATTGATCACCCGATCCGGATAGTAAACTAAATTAGCAAGCTGAATCTGCTCTTCCTCCGGAATAATATATCCAAACGTTTCCTTGATCTTTTCCCGTATAATGCCGGAAGAACTTTTCAGCAGATGGACAAAGGCCTCGTATTCCCCATGAAGATCACTGAAAAAGTATTCGGTTCCTTTGGGAAGCCCCATAATCGCCCTCAGATTAATAATCTCACTGCAGGCTAACTGCACTGTGGGATACTCCCTGGATAATAATGTTAAATAATCTAAATCTCTCATCAAAAACCCCTCCGCCTTGTAATTTTTTGCTGTTTATAGTATGATTGACTAGAGCGTGTCTGAAAATTGCTTTCCATCAGATGTGCCTTCCACTTCGTGGGAGATTTCGGCCAAATGAAGGAGGCATAGTGGGCTATGCTGACTGAA
>JAAWIS010000006.1 GCA_022796475.1 Lachnospiraceae bacterium
TTTATTATTAATAATAAACGGAAGTTAGTAGAAGATGTTCGTGAGGCTATGGCAGATGAATCACTGCAATTGTCTTTGCCCATAGGGAAAATAACAGAAAAGTCAATTGGATTTCCGCTGGAAATGATTTTTACTTATGATGGGACAGCGAAATCTCAGGCAGAATTTACAAAAAATGTATATAAAGGTTACTTATCTTCTGCAGAACAGCGTTCTTTGCCGGAAAAACTATTTGAACGCTACTGTGAGAGGAGTCCGCATATCCGCTGGTTTTACAAAAATGGGGATAAGGGCATTGAGTATGTTTCTATCGTATATTCGGATAACTTTGGAAAACAAAAGTCATTTTATCCAGATTATATTGTGGGATCCGATGACGGTAAGGTATGGGTGATCGAAACGAAAGGGGGATTTACGAAATCAGGCGACAGCGAAGATATTGACCAGTTTACTGCCAAGAAATTTGAAGTATTGAAAAAGTATACGAATAAAAACAAGCTGATGGGCGGTATTGTCCGCCAGGATAAGCAAAGCAGTGATCTCTGTATTTGTATGGAAACGTATTCAGATGATATCAAGAGCGATAGTTGGAAACTGCTGTCTGATGTGCTGTGATGAGAGCAAATAGAAATAAGCATTTTCGTATTGGAAAATTAGTTATTTTATACTGGCGGCAGGAAGATACTGTTTTTCCTGCCGCCATCTATATGAAGGGGAAATGAAGGTGTTATGGCTTTTGATGCAGCCGTACTCCGGTGCGTGAGTCTGGCCTGCCGAATGCTTTTTACAGGAGTTCTTCTTTTATAAGGCGCGGATGATGCCGCATCCGATTTTTGTGCCGGCATCTCCAGAAGGCTGAGTTGTAAAGTCATCCCGCTTTCCGTGAATAACAAGGGAGCGCCCGATTATGTCAGATATGCGGAACCGTTTGTCATAAAAGGCTTCCCAAGCATAGCCTTGATTTCCAAATAGAGGGAGAAGATCTCCGGCATGATAAGGGTGAGGCTGCATACCAGGATTGAAGTGTTCTCCAGTTAAAGTAAAATTGGCCAAACAGTTGCCGGTTTCATGAATATGCATGGCATAAAAATCAGAGGAGCCCTGGGTTTGGATATTAGGAAGGCCAAATAGCTCTGCCTCTATCAGGACGCCTCCATATGGAGTATCATAAAATTTAACAAGGCCGCTAAGCTGAGGGGCTTCGCTGTTTCCAGTTACCCAGGCCATAGCCTGAGGGCTGTTATTTTTTAAAATTTGAATAAACGGGATCCGGGGAGTCGGTTGATTCGTCTGCATAATCGATTCCTATTGCTGCTCTTTTTATCAAGATATGATAGTTAAGCTAGTCAGGTGCCGGTGTTACTGTTCACACCATGATGAATCACCACGCTGATTCGTCATGAGCCAGAACAGTAACGGTGCCGGTTAAGGCTGAATCTCCTTCTGGCTTTCTGATACTTGCACTGAAAGGTTCAAAATGTTATGATTATGTTGAAATCGATCATTGTAAAAAATAGAAGGTTTTTCGCTTGTTAAAACTGTGAGATGGAGGAAAGGATTATGGATGCAATGGAACAAAGGAAGCTGGAGGAGCTTTGCAGCAGAAAAGCGTATAAAGAAATCATAGATGCTTTGCTTGCAATTCCGGAAGAGGAGAGAGATTATCAGGCTTTAAAGCCATATATCCGAAAATATTTGCTGTATGGAGTACTGCACGGCAGCTTTGAAGTAAAGGATGTGGTAGGGGAAGAGGAAGACTGCATACATATTCCAGGCTGGAAGGTGGTGATTACGCCTCAGATTAACCAAATTACCCATACAAGTGTGGTGCTTGACATTTACCTGTACTTTCCGGAGTGGGGAAAAGAAATCTATGAGTGTTCAGCCGGTATGGGAACCGATTTAAAGCAGGCTTTGGGAATGGCATCCGGCTCCTTTATGTTTTCTATGATGGATGGAATTGGAGCAATGGCAAGCAAGGACAGACCAAAACTGTTGGAAACCCAGTTTGCAGGAAAGGATCACCGGTTCCGGATTTATTTAAGCAATATTGTAGGTATGGGCGATTCCCCAAAATCAGCCCCGGACGTATACTGGAAATTATTAAAGGAAGATATCCGCAAACGTCTTGGCAATCAGCCTTTCTGCTTCGTAAAGGTTTACGGGGCTAAAGTGAATGGTGAGGTTATCGGAGAATGCAGGATCGATGATGTAAAAAGCGAAGAATTAAGCGCCAAAGTGGCAGATCTGGTAAAAAATTGGGAAGATACCCCATTTTCTTCTCACAAGCAGTTTTTCCTGATTCGCCAGGATGAAGAAACGCTTCTGCCATATCCCTATTTTGGACTGGAAGGCAGAGAAAAATTTCGGCAGGCTGTGATACAGGCGGCTAACATGTTTCACGCATCCAATACTCAGGAACTTTATGATACTTTAAGTGAACGGCTTGCAGAAGCAATTGGCGATAAAACCCTGGCTCAGGAGTGCATTACCTTTTTGCCGGAACTTTGCGCCCGCAATGCATTTCAGGAGATTGTTTACGGGGATACCTTAGAGATTGCACAGGGAGAAAGAGAGCCAGTTACCTGCTACCAGTCCCAGCTTGCGGATTTCTGGCCCATGTGGGAGGTTTTGTCCGCGGCACTCCACGACGGCACATTTGGGGAAGAAGGAAATCAAATCTACCAGGAATATATTGCCGCCAGTTCAATTTTTAATCTGGTAAAGCAGGTACAGGAAAGCCAGTCCTCCCTTTCCGGATGCCGTTTAACTTCTCTGCTTTGCAGTGTAGGTGAGAATTTTGAACTTCGGTAATGGCTATGAAACAATTTAAACTGATCTATCACCAATCGAAATGCATCGGCTGCAGTGCCTGTCAAGTAGCCTGCAAGGATAAAAATAACCTGGAGCCAGGCCTGTTTTTCAGAAGGGTGGAAACGATAGAAATTAGAGAACCAAAAATAGAAGGCTCTCTGGGGTGGGTTCATTATTCCGGCTCCTGCAGACACTGTAAGGAGCCGGCCTGTATGTCAGCCTGCCCGTCAAAAGCCATGGAAAAATCAGAAGACGGGGCTGTGGTTGTAAATCCGAAACGCTGTATCGGCTGCAAAGCCTGTGTAACAGCCTGTCCTTACGGTGCAGTAACGGTAAGTTCCAGACTAAAAATTGCAAGAAAATGTGATTCCTGTATGGATCTGCGCCGGGAAGGAAAAGCCCCGGCCTGTGCAGACGCCTGTCCCACTGGCAGCCTGGAATATAGGGCTTTTGAAACAGGCCAGGAAGAAACTGATTTTTACCAGATTCAGGGAATAGAAAACCTGCCCCATTTTTTAATTAACCCTCTGGATAAATCGGCAGCAGAGGAAGAGAAGGGGGTAAGGGTGACCAGGGACGGGAAAGGGAACCGAAAGACAAAGGAAAAACAGGAGAGCCGTTTTGGGGAGAGAAAGTCAGAAGATCAAGTTTATCAGGCGTTTTCCAGCTTTTTTACCGGCTGGAGTCAGGCTTACCTCCTTTTAAGCAAACTTTCTGACTGGAATGAGCATACGCCGGAAGAATGGAAACTGGAATATGACTTTCTTTTTTCCGGCACAGATGCAGATTTCAATATCCCTTTGTGGGCATCTGCCTCCAGAGGGGATGGGGCTTTGTTAAACAAAACCACATTGGAAGTTATCCTATGTTATCATAAATGGGGATATGTTCCTAAATGGATCCAGGGAAATCCGCCGGATTTTATCGGAGAACAGCTTTCTTTTCTGGCATATCTTTCAACGGCTTTTAAAGCAGAGAACCCTTTGAAAGCCAGGGATATAAGGACAAAAGACATTAAGGAGGCTGGAGAAAGGTTTATCACAGACTATTTGACAGATACCCTGGAAGTGATCAGAAAGGAAGCAGCAAAAAGATGCAGATTCAGAGGTTTTTTAAAACTTCTGGATTTTTTGCAGAATTACGTTAAAAATGAAGAATATGGAAGGGAAATAGAAACCGGGCCAGGGGATATGGAAGTAACTCCCGAAAGGAAAGAAGAGGGCAGAAGGATTTTGGGGATGCTTAATCCGCCAATACCAGATCAAAAGCCTCAGGTGATCTCTACAGCCGGACTGAATAACTGCGGCGGCATATGTATTATCCGCCCTACCGTAATGGAAGGCTGTGTACTCCGGATTGAATCGGATACAGGAAGTCAGATTCCCCAGATCCGGGCCTGCGTCCGTGGAAGGGGATATCGGAAAACCTTTTTAAATCCCCAACGTCTTCGATATCCGATGAAGCGGATTGGAAAACGAGGAGAAGGCAAGTTTCAGCGGATTAGCTGGGAAGAAGCCGTTTTTCTCATTGCAAAGGAGTGGAAACGGATCCGGGACTTGTATGGTCCCGGTTCCAGGTATGTGAATTACGGATGGGGGGTAGCCGGGATTATGCGTCCGGGTGCCCTGGCAGAACGGCTTCTGGCCTTAGACGGAGGATACCTGGATTCTTATAATTCTTACAGCGCCGCCTGCATCAATACGGTGTGTCCTTATATTTACGGAACCAATGACTGTGAAAACAGCACATCGGATCTTCTCAATACAAAGCTGTTAATTCTATGGGGAGATAACCCGGCGGAAACGATTTTTGGACCGGAAAAGAATTACTATTTATCAAAACTAAAAGAACGAAAAGGGGAAGGAAAGGGCGTGAGGGTAATCCTGATTGACCCCAGGATGAGCCAGACAGGGATTTCCTTTGCCGATCAGTGGATTGCCCCAAGGCCTTCTACAGACAGTGCCCTGGCAGATGCTATGGCCTATGTAATTTGGTCCGAAGGCCTTCAGGATCAGGCGTTTATGGATCAATACTGTCTGGGATTTGACGAAGAACATATGCCAAAAGGGGTGCCCTGGGGAGAAAGCTACCACACCTATGTCTTTGGGATAAAGGATAACATCCCAAAAACACCGGAATGGGCATCCGGGATTACTGGAGTGGAACCGGAAATAATCCGCAGCCTTGCCAGGGAATACGGAAAAACAAAGCCTGCCTGTATCCTTTCCGGACTTGGCCCCCAGCGTCACGGCAACGGGGAGCAGACGGCCAGAGGAATTTGTATGCTGGCCTGCTTAACCGGAAATGTGGGGATTTCAGGAGGAGGAAGCGGAGGAGCAGGAGGAAAGAAAGAACATGTTAAAATGTCTTTGTTTACCAATCAGGTTTCCAATCCGTATCCGGGAAAGATTCCGGTGTTTTTATGGACAAAGGCCCTGGAACAGGGGATTTCTATGACTCCGAAAGAAGATGGGATCAGAGGTGTAAGCAGGCTGGACTGTAATATAAAAATGATTTTAAATCTGGCTGGGAATACTCTGGTTAACCAGCATTCTGATATTAACCATACCATAGAACTGCTGAAAGATGAGGAAAAATGCCAGTTTATCCTTTGTTCCGATATTTTTATGACACCCAGTGCCAGATTTGCAGATGTGCTGCTTCCGGCAACTTCTATGCTGGAAGGAAATAATATCACTTCGCCCTGGAGAGGCAGCCAGTACTTGCTACGAAATAATCAGGTGGTATCTCCTTTGTTTGAGAGCCGGTTTGAATGGGAATGGCTGAAGGAAGTGGCAGCAGAACTTGGGCTTTACGAAGAATTTACTGAGGGAAAACCGGATCTGGAACAGTGGCTGGAAGAGAATTACCAGATCTTAAAAAAGAAGGAGCCAGGACTTCCGGACTATTCCGTTTTTTGTAAACAGGGAGGCTGGCAGTATCCGGATCTGATCTGCTATATTGCATTTGAAAACGAAATTCGGGATCCGAAACAGCATCCCTTTGCCACTCCTTCCGGGAAAATCGAGATTTTTTCTAAGGATTTGTATGATTTGGGGATACCTAAGGAAATTCCCGGAATTCCCAAATATGTGCCCTGCCCTGAGGGGCCGGAGGATCCCCTTCGAAAGAAATACCCGCTGCAGCTAATCGGATGGCATACCAGGCGCCGGTGCCATTCTGTCCACGATAATAATGAATGGCAGGAAGAAGTGGAAAAGCCTGGGGTGTGGATTCATCCGGAAGATGCAAAATGTCGTGGGATTCACCATGGCGAGATGACAGAGATTTGGAATGACCGGGGGCGGATCCGGATCCCGGCAGTGGTTACCCGCCGGATTCGGAAAGGGGTAGTGGCCATATCTCAGGGCGGCTGGTATACGCCGGATTCAGAAGGAACCGATGTGAGGGGTTCGATTAATGTGTTAACGTCATCGTCCCATCCTACGCCCCTGGCCAAAGGGAATCCCCAGCACACGAATTTAGTTGAGATTAGGCCATACAGCAAGTGATGGCGGCAGAAAAAATACAGGTGGTGCAGTTTATGAAAGAATACCAGCAGAAATGTGAGGCATTGCATAAAAGAATGGAAGCATATGCCAGGCAGGATATGGCAGTGGCATTTTCCGGCGGCGTGGATTCTGCATTGCTTTTAAAGCTTGCAGTTCTCCATGGAAATCAGCAGAATACCAGGGTATATGCTATAACTGCCAGCACAGATCTTCATCCTCTGGAAGATGAGGCGCTGGCAGAAAAAGTAGCTGTGGAGATGGGCGCCCGGCATCACATCCTTAAGATTAAGGAGTTAGAGGAAGCCGGAATCCTGGAAAATCCAAGGGATCGGTGCTATCGATGCAAACGCTTTTTATTTCAGAAGATAAAAGAAAGGGCAAAATGCCTGGGGGCAGAGCTGGTGATAGAGGGAACAAACTCAGATGACTTGAACAGTTACCGGCCAGGCCTAAAAGCCATAGAGGAACTGGAGATCCGAAGTCCCCTGAAAGAAGCTGGATTTCGGAAAGAGCAGGTAAGGAAGCTGGCAGCAGAATACGGGATTTCAGTAGCGGGAAGGCCTTCGGCTCCCTGCCTTGCTACCCGTTTTCCTTACGGGACTCATTTGACCAGGGAGAAATTTAAACAGGCAGAAAAAGGAGAAATCTTCCTGAAATCCCTGGGGCTGTATAATGTAAGGCTGAGAGTTCATGACCATATTGCCAGGATTGAGATCGATCCGGTTTATATGGAAACATTGCTGGCTAAAAGGGAAGAAGTGGTAAACCAGCTAAAAAATCTGGGATATTCCTATATTACCCTGGATTTGGAAGGATTCCGTTCCGGCAGTATGGATCTGGGGATCAAAAATACGTTTGAAACCGATATTATGTGATTTGACCAATTATTTCTGTCAAATGGATATTGTAAAGGCGGAAAAATAGTGATAAACTAAAGATGCTTTTTTGATTTAAAGTGAAAAAGAAAATATTTAAAGTAAAAAGAAAATAGAAATGCAGGTGCAGAAATGATAAAAGAAGTTGCAGAACATATATTCCGCCTGGAAATTCCTCTTCCTCAAACGCCGTTAAAACGGCTGAACAGCTATTATATCCAAGGCAGGGAACGGGATTTTTTAATCGATACCGGGTTTAACCTGCCGGAAAGCAGAGAGGGGCTGAGAGCCTGCTTAAAGGAGCTTGGTTCTAAGGAGGAGAGAAGGGATATTCTGATTACCCACCTTCACAGCGACCATTCCGGACTTGTAGGGGAATTTGCAGGTCCGGACAGCAAAATCTATATGAGCCAGGTTGATTTGGAGCTTTTGGGAAGGATTGTTTCCCATACCATGTTTCAAAGTATGGATTCAAGGTATATGCAGGAGGGATTTCCGGCAGAGCAGGCCAAAGAATTTGGAAAAAGCAGTCCAGCCAGGGTAACGTCCGTACAGCGGATCGATAAGCGGTTCATTCCCCTTGCAGACGGAGATCAAATTCAAAATGGAAACTGCTGCCTTCAGGCCATTTGGGTTCCGGGGCATACGCCGGGGAATATGATGTTTTGGATGAAGGAACATGGAATTATGTTTACCGGCGACCATATTCTGTTTGATATCTCACCTAATATTACAGCATGGGACGGGATGGAAGATTCCCTTGGAAGTTATCTGGAGAGCCTTAAGAAGGCCAAACAGTACCCGGTGAAGCTGGCACTGCCAGGCCACAGAGAGCCGGGGGATTACCGGAAACGGATTGATGAAATTCTGCTTCATCATGAGAGGCGCCTCCAACTGGCAGAGGATATTGTAAGGCAGAAACCAGGTCTGAATGCATATGAAATTGCCGGACAGATGAAGTGGAAGCTGAATTCAGAAAGCTGGGAGAGTGCACCCACCTATTCCAAATGGTTTGCATTAGGGGAATGTCTTTCCCACCTGGATCATTTAAGGGCTCTTGGCCGGATTAAGCGGATTCAGGAGGAGGGAAGTTATGGATACTGTCAAATGTGATACTCACACGCACACCTTATATTCACGCCATGCATTTTCTACTATCGAGGAAAATGTAAGGGCGGCAGCCCGGCAGGGGATGGAGCTGTTAGCTACTACCGATCATTTCAGCGATATGCTTTTTCCGGAAGTGCATATCAAACATTATCAGTATTTATTTAATCAGGTTGTGCTTCCCAGAAGCTGGCATGGGGTAACGCTGCTTAGGGGATGTGAGGCGGATATTGTTGACTTGGAAGGACATCTTTTCGGACACGGAATTTTTGTGAAAGAAAATATTGTTGGCATGAAATATAAAAATATTCAGGAGCTGGATCAGTTTATTGCATCGAAACTGGACTATGTGATTGCCAGCATCCACGGAAAACGTCATACAGAAGGAATCTCGGCTTCCCAGGGAACTAAGATGTATGTGAAAGCCTTGGAACAGGAAAAGGTGCTGATTTTGGGACATATCGGCCGTTCCGGGGTGAATTTCGAGGTGGATCCGGTACTTTTGGAAGCAAAGGCCAGAAATAAGCTGATTGAGTTAAATGAACACAGTTTTGACATGGGCAGCCAGGATACAGCAATGCGCTGCAGAAAAATCGCGGTGCGCTGTGCCGAACTTGGGGTGATGGTTTCCCTTGGAACGGATGCTCATATATCTTGTGATATAGGGAAGTTTGGGAAAGTAAGCCAGCTTCTGGAGGAAATCCATTTCCCTCAGGAGCTGATAGCAAGCCGGAGGAAAGATGTGTTTTTGGATGTAATTCGAAAAAGCGGAGTATCCGATTTAAAGGATCTGTACGCACTTCGCGCCTAAGGAAACTGTCTGCTGACGCAGACGCGCTCCGGCGCACAAGTCCGGCAAGCCGGACTTTTTATGAAATACAGGAAATTGCACAATGCTGCGGCAGGCACATAAACTCTGAGAGTACATTACAGAAAATAGGAGGAGCAGAGTTTGGATATTATTGAACGGTTTATCACAAATCCCCAACTGACCAAAGAGGAATATGAAAAGTTAATAAACAGGGCGGAAGATAAAGAAGCAGCAAAGCTCCTTGCCGAAAAAGCGATGCAGATCCGTAAGCAGCATTATGGAAATAAAGTATATACCAGAGGATTAATAGAATTTACAAATTACTGTAAAAATAACTGCCATTACTGCGGGATCCGATGTGGAAATAAAAATGCAAGCCGCTACCGGCTGACCGAAGAAGAAATCCTGGAATGCTGCAGAGAGGGGTACAGGCTGGGATTTCGTACTTTTGTGCTTCAGGGAGGAGAAGATCCCTATTTTACGGATCATCGGATGGTTTCCCTGATTAAAATGATCCGGGAGGGATATCCGGACTGTGCGATCACCTTGTCAATAGGGGAAAAGTCTTATGAAAGTTATAGGCTGTTTCGGGAAGCAGGAGCTAACCGGTATCTTCTTCGCCACGAAACTGCCAATGAGGCCCATTACAGTCATCTCCATCCTTCTAATATGAGCCTTCAGAACCGGAAAAACTGCCTGCTCTGGTTAAAAGAGCTGGGGTATCAGACAGGAGCCGGATTTATGGTAGGATCACCGGGACAGAAAAGGGAGCATTTGGCAGAAGATTTGGTTTTCTTAAACGAATTAAAGCCTCATATGGTGGGAATTGGGCCTTTTATTCCCCATCATGATACGATATTTGCCAATGAAAAGCCTGGCAGCGTAGAATTAACGCTTTTTTTATTATCAGTGGTCCGGATTCTGCTGCCTAAGGTGCTTCTTCCAGCAACCACAGCTTTGGGAACCATGGCAGCAGACGGCAGGATACGGGGACTGATGGCAGGGGCAAATGTGGTGATGCCTAATCTTTCCCCATTAAAAAACAGAAAGCGGTATGATTTATATGATAATAAAATTTCCACAGATCAGGAAGCAGCAGAAGGAAAGGAAAGCCTGAATCGTCAGGTAAGACAGGCAGGTTTTTGCCTGGCTGATGAAAGAGGAGATTTTGCATTTTAAATAAAAGTTTGAAAGATGAAATGAATTGGGAACCGGGTACGTTCAGGCAGCAGAAAAGATTGGATGAAATAAGGAAATATACAGAAAAAACAGCGGAGGACAGTATGATATTATGATTGAAAAGTGGGATATTACCATACCGGAGTTAACCGGAGGAGAAGTGCGGAGCGCATACTTATATCTGCCGGATTCTTACTGGGAAGACAGGAACAGACGTTATCCGGTATTGTATATGTTTGATGGACATAATGTATTTTTTGATCAGGATGCCACATATGGAAAAAGCTGGGGTATGGGAACCTATATGGATATGACCAAAACTCAGGTGATCGTTGCAGCAGTGGAATGCAACCACAGCCCGGATCATGGAAGGCTGAAAGAGTATTCCCCCTTTTCGTTCCAGGATCCATCTCTTGGAAGGATTACAGGTTTAGGGAAAAAGACGATGGACTGGCTGGCTGGCACCTTTAAAAAAGAAATTGATGCCCGTTACCGGACTCTTCCGGACTGGAAGCATACTTGGATCGGAGGAAGCTCCATGGGCGGCCTGATGAGTCTGTATGCCCTGCTTCAATATAATTTTGTGTTTTCAAAGGCAGCGGCTCTTTCACCGTCGTTATGGACGGCTGCTTCTCAGATTGAAAATATGATACTTTTTTCTGACATTAAACCGGGAACCGTTTTATATATGGACTATGGTGAGGAAGAACTAAAAAACAGAAAGATTATGCTTGAGTGCTTTAAGCGGACGGCAGAGAGGCTTCTTGAAAAGGGAATTTTATTAAACAGCAGGATTATTCCAGGAGGGACTCACTGTGAGGCAAGCTGGGAACGGCAGATCCCATTTTTTATGAATACATTGCTGTATGAGAATGGATGAGTATTCTTGTGTGGGCCTGCTGCCGGGTGATTGAAGGTATAGTAAGAAGGAGAGATGAGTAAGATGGAAACCCAATATTTTAAAAACTACAGTTCAGCGTTGAACCGGGATATGGAATGCAAGGTTTATGGCCATGGAGGACGTCCTGTTTTGTTTATCCCCTGCCAGGATGGACGGTTCTATGATTTTGAAAATTTTAAAATGACAGATGCCTGGAGTCCCTGGATCGAAACCGGCCAGGTGATGGTTTTCGCTGTTGATACCGTGGATCAGGAAACCTGGTCTGACAGAACCGGAGATCCGGAGTGGCGAATCTGGCGTTATGAACAATGGATCCGGTATCTTACTGATGAAATGGTGCCTTTTATCCGGGGAATGGCAAATGAAAAAAACGGCTGGCAGGGAGATCCCGGGATTCTGGTTTTTGGCTGCAGCTTAGGGGCTACCCACGGGGCAAATCTGTTTTTGAGACATCCTGATTTGTTTGACGGACTTTTGGCTTTAAGCGGAATTTATACGGCAGAATACGGATTTGGTTCTTACATGAATGAGCTGGTTTACTATAATTCCCCCATCCATTCTCTCACAAACCTGCCAGAGGGACATCCCTATATTGAGATGTTCAATCAACGGAAGATTATTATCTGTGTGGGCCAGGGGAACTGGGAAATGCCTGGTTCCACCAGACAGCTTCACTCGATATTAATGAAGAAAGGAATCCATGCATGGGTGGACTACTGGGGGCATGACTGTTCCCATGACTGGTTTTGGTGGTATAAGCAGGTAGACTATTTTGTGCCTTATCTGTTAGGGCAAAAGTAAGGAATTAAAGTAGCAAGATAGAAATAAGAAAATTGTACAAAGAGGACAAGCGATGAAAAATATAATATTCATTTCCCCTAATTTCCCTACCAATTACTGGCAGTTTTGCAGAGAGCTGAAACAGAATGGCATGAATGTGCTTGGAATCGGCGATCAGCCTTATGATGAATTAAATCAAGATTTGAAAGATAGTTTGAATGAGTATTTTAAAGTAGGAAATTTGGAAAATGAGGATGAAGTATACCGGGCAATTGCGTTTTTTGCCTATAAGCACGGACGGATTGACTGGCTGGAGTCAAATAACGAATACTGGCTGGAGCGTGATGCCAGGTTCCGCACCGATTTCCACATTACCAGCGGATTTCAGGTAGAGGACATTCCACGGATTAAATATAAATCGAAAATGAAGGAATATTACCAGAAAGCAGGCATCCCTACTGCCAGATACCATCTTGTAGATGATTTCGACGGCTGCCGGGAGTTTATCCGGGAAGTAGGATATCCTGTAATTGTGAAGCCGGATAATGGGGTGGGAGCTTCCCATACGTATAAGCTGAACAATGAGGAACAGTTAGTTCTGTTTTTAGAGGATAAGGAACCAGAAGTATCGTTTATCATGGAAGAATTTATTGACGCAGAAATTAATTCTTATGATGCGATTGTAGATTCAAATGGAAATCCTATGTTTGAAACTGGAAATGTGACGCCGTATTCTATTATGGATATTGTAAATAATGGAGATAATTCCATTTATTACATCGTTAAGCGGCTTTCACCAGATACCTTAAAAGCCGGAAGAGCGGCAGTAAAAAGTTTTGGAGTAAAGAGCCGTTTTGTCCATTTTGAATTTTTCCGTTTGTTAAAAGATCAGCATATAGGAAAGAAAGGAGATGTGGTGGCCCTTGAAGTAAATATGAGGCCATGCGGCGGCTTTACTCCAGATATGATCAACTATGCCCATAATACAGATGTTTATAAAATTTGGGCAGATATGATTGCCTTTGACCATTCTACGAAACCAGTAGGCGACCATGAATACTGCGCTTACGGGGGACGCCGGGACGGAAAGCATTTTGTGATGAGCCATGAAGAAATTATGGAAAAATACGGATCCCAAATAAAAATGGCGGGACGGATTCCCGACGTATTATCTGATGCCATGGGAAATCAAATGTATGTGGGAACCTTTAAAACAAAGAAAGAACTGGATGCTTTTTACCGCGATCTTCTGGAAATAAAGGAAAATTAACAAAAACCCCCTCTTCTGACAGTTGCTCCCTGGCAAAAGAGGGGGTTTTTATCGTGTTTCAATTTTCTTATTTTTAGGGTTTGCCAGACTTTTATAAGGAACGGCACATCTGGAGCCGGAGCTTTCAGTTTAGTCGGAAGCACCTAAGGTGATATCAGGAGCGCCGGTTAAATTAACATTCCGCGTTACCTTTGCATCATACGTATCTGCCTTCATAATTTCTGCCAAATCTACCCCAGTAGCTTCCCGCATGGATTCAAAAAGCTTTGCCATCACTACTGGTACATTTCCAGCCACTGCGCCTACTCCCGGATCATCACTGTTTCCGCCGCCGATAATGGTGATCTTGTCGATTTGTGACAAGGGTTCTGCAATTTTCCCTGCAATTTCCGGAAGTACCTGAATCATCATTTCAGCCATAGCGGCCTTATTGTATTTCTGGTAAGCTTCTGCTTTTTTCTCCATACCTTCTGCTTCCGCGATGGCTTTTGCCTGAATGGCAGCAGCTTCTGCCTCTCCTTTTGCCCGGATTCCTTCCGCTTCCTGGATCATGGCAAATTTATGGGCTTCTGCCTGTGCTTTTCTGGCCTGTGCTTCCATCTCCTGTTCGTATTTTTTCGCTTCGGCTTCCCGCTGGCGGCGGGTTAAGTCAGCAGCGGCCGCCTGTTCAATGGCGTAACGGTCAGCATCGGCCTTTTTATTAATTTCTGCTTCCAGTGCCTGCTGCTGCACAGCAACCTCCTGTTTGCGCAGTTCTGCCTCACGTTCGGCTTTTGCAATCTGGGCATTAACGGTAGCGGTCTGGATGGTTTTCTGCTGTTCCTGTTTCTGGATTTCATAAGCAGCATCTGCTTCTGCCTTTTTGGTGTCAGAAGCTTTTTGAAGTTCAGCTTTTTTGATGGCAAGCTCATTGTTTTTCTGTGCGATCTCTGTTTGGGCCAAAACACGGGCATCGTTGGACGCCTTGTCAGCAGCCGCCTGGGCAATGGCAATATCCCGCTCTGCTTCTGCTTTGGCAATGGATGCATCCTTCCGGATTTTAGAAGTATTATCCATACCAAGATCTTGAATCAGACCATGCTCATCCGTTACATTTTGAATGTTGCAGGAAAGAATATCGATTCCCAGTTTTTCCATATCTTTTGAAGCCTTTTCCATAACCTGGTCGGAAAAGGAATCCCGATCGGTATTAATGGCGCGGAGAGTAAGGGTTCCGATAATTTCCCTCATATTTCCCTGAAGAGAATCCTGAAGATCCATAGCGATTTTATCCGGCGCTTTATTCAGAAAGTTCCGCATAGCCAGCTTCATCTGGGCCGGATCGTCAGCAACCCGCACTTTGGCCACCGCATCCACCATAACATTAATAAAATCATTGGTTGGTATGTATTCATCCGTTTTAATATCGACTGTGATCTGGCCTAAATACAGCTTATCCATCTGTTCAAAGAAAGGGATTTTTAGACCGGCCCGGCCGATTAAGACACGAGGCTCTTTTCTCAAACCAGATATAATATAAGCGTGATCCGGCGGAGCTTTCACATATCCCTGCGTCAGGATCAAGATAACAGCCAAAACAATTAGGATAACAGGAAGCAGTTTAAGAATTAACAGTTCTATCATAGTAGGCTCCTTTCTTTTTCAGGAGTATTTCCTGAAAATGTAACGCTGCTGTAAAAGTCCGATGCCTAACAGATGGCTAGTATGAAAAGAGCCAAATGCGGCTGTCAAACTTTTATGTTTGATGACGTACCTGCTAAAGGCACGTAAAGGTTTTGTTAAAATATTATATCATAAAAGCAAAAATAAGGAAATATGATTCAAAAAATTGTCAGAAATATACAGAAAAAAGAAAGATATGGGATTGAGTGAAAGAAGGATATTTGGTAAATAAAAGAATCGGGGGATTGGAAAATCTGGAATCCTTACAATCGTGAATGATTCATATTTGAAATTTTTTCATTATAGATTCCCACTTTCTTTTCTCAGAAAATTAAGGTAAAATAAAAAGAGCTGTGCTGGAGATAACCTTTATGTTCCGTGTA
Source organism: Lachnospiraceae bacterium (assembly GCA_022796475.1). Taxonomy (GTDB): domain Bacteria; phylum Bacillota; class Clostridia; order Lachnospirales; family Lachnospiraceae; genus Caccovicinus. The sequence continues at coordinate 15,295 of JAAWIS010000006.1, forward strand.
GTACATGAAAACCTTGAACATACAGGGCAGTGAGTGCACCAGCCTTATTTATTCAGGCAAATCTCCCTGCCTGTGGATAAGGCAGACGGCACACCAGATTGCAATTGCAATTAATCTACAAACTGAAAAAGAAAGAAGGGCGAACCATATGAGAATTGGATTTTTAGGAGCAGGAAGAATTTCAGAAGTCGTTGCGCCGGCAGTTATCCAGGCGAACCGTGTAGAGTGTGAAGCAGTGGCAGCAAGAGATCTGTCCAGGGCAAAAGCATTTGCAGAGAAATGGGGATTTAAAAAGGCTTATGGAAGTTATGAAGAGATGATGAAAGATCCTGATGTGGATGTGGTTTACATCGCTACTCCACATTCCTTCCACTATGAGCAGATGATGATGGCTTTGGAACATGGAAAAGGGGTATTCTGCGAAAAAGCCTTCTGTGCCAACAGTATCCAGGCAAAAGCAGTCCGGGATTATGCCCGGGAAAAGGGGCTGTTTGCTGCGGAGGCCATCTGGACCAGATATATGCCTTCCAGGAAAATAATAAAAGAATTAATTGACAGCGGCATTATCGGAACCCCAAGAGTTTTGACTGGAAATTTATGTTATTCCATAGCCCATAAGGAGCGTATGATCAAGCCGGAACTGGCAGGAGGAGCCCTTCTTGATCTGGGAGTTTACGGCCTTAATTTTGCGTTCATGTGCTTTGGAAATGAGATTGAACGGATAGAATCTTCTGCGTTTATGCACCCTACCGGCGTAGACGGCATGGAAAGCATCACCATATTTTTTAAAAACCAGAAGATGGCTGTTATAACGGCAGGCATGTACTCCCGTTCTGACCGCAAAGGCATAATACATGGTGACAAGGGGTATCTGGTCGTGGAAAATATTAATAATCCCAGTTCAGTTTCTGTCTTTGACACATCGGACAAGCTGATTCAAACCATCCAATTTCCGGATAAGGTAAATGGATATGAGTATGAATTTGAAGAGGCGGCCGCCGCATTTGATGCCGGAAAAACTCAGACAGATTTTATGCCTTTAGACGAAACCGTCTTTGTGATGGAGATTTGTGACAGAGTTAGGAAGCGGTGGGGGCAGGTGTGCTGACCATTACACAAATAGTTGAGTGAAAGGCGGTAATCATATGAGAGAACTCCAAAAAGAGCAGCTTACAGAAGAAACAGAAACCGGTTTCCATAGGGATGACGGAACCGAATACAAAAGAATAACGCTGGAAGACTGGCAGTGGATGAACCCGCTGATTACCACAGAGGGAGGGCTTGCTACCGATAATTGTTTCGGAACTTATTATCTGTGGGGAGATGCGTTCGGACTTCGGATTGCAGCAAAGGGGATGCGGCTTTTGGCGTACTGCGGCACAGGCAGCCAGATTCGGTTTTATTATCCTCATGGAACAGGCAGCCTGAAAGATGCAGTACTCTGCATGGAGAAAACGGCCAGGGAGCATCAGGCAGACCTGGAAATAAGCGGTGTAACCAGGGAACAAAAAGAAATGCTTGCCCATTCCATGCCAGGATATTTTACGTTTAAAGAAAAACGTTCCCGGGCAGATTATATCTATGATGTGGAAAGTCTGGCTTCTCTGGCCGGAAAAAAACTTCACAGCAAGAAAAACCACTGCAACCGGTTCGAACGGGAATATCCGGATTGGCACTGGGAAATACTGGAAGAAAAACATATGAAAGATTGTTTAGCGCTTCTTTCAAAATGGGAGGATCATCATCAGGAAGGCCAGGATGATGAGATGCAGCAGGCAGAGCAGAATGCCGTGGTAAAATCCTTTCAGCATTATCACGCCCTTCATATGGCTGGCATTGCCCTTTACGCCGGAAAAACCCTGGCCGGTTTTTCTTTTGGAGAACCGATTGGGAAGCTGGGTTTTGACGTTCATTTTGAAAAAGCAGATACAGAGATTCACGGCGCCTATGCCATGGTAAACCGGGAAATGGCAAGGATGATTCAGAGGAATTATCCAGATATTAAGTTTGTAAACCGGGAGGAAGATATGGGACTGGAAAATCTGCAGAAAGCAAAAGAGTCTTACCGTCCAGCTTTTTTGATCGAAAAATATTCAGCCTGTCATCCTACTGGACTGGGGATATAAAGACAAGGGGAGTGAATCAGACCATGACGATTTATGATATTGCGAAAATTGCCGGGGTATCTGCCAGCACAGTGTCCAGAGTAGCGAACCATAAGCCAGGAATTAAGGAAGAAACCAGAAAGCAGATTCAGGCCCTTTTGGATGAATATGATTACCGGCCCAATGAAACTGCCAGAGGATTAGTAAACCAGTCCAGCAAAATGATTGGAATTTTAATTGCAGATATCCGGTATGCCCACCATGTGGATATTGCGTATTATATCGAAAAAGAATTGGAAAAACATGGGTATTGCTGTCTGATTTTAAACACTGGCCTGACGGATGAGAAAAAAGTACATGCCATTAAAATGCTTTCGCAAAGAAGGGTAGACGGGGTGATTTTAGTAGGTTCTACCTTTCAATGTGATGCAGTAAAGGAAGCGTTAGCTGCTTGTTTCCGGACAGAACCAGTGGTGATTACCAATGGTTATCTGGAACTTCCGAATGTAAAAGGCGTTTTGGTTGATGAGAAAGAAGGAATGGAAGCCTGCGTAAAGCTGATGGCGAAAAAAGGACATACAAAACTGGCTTTTGTCCTTCCCAACCACACTCCAAGCAATTTATCAAAGGAGCGTGGATTCCAGGCCGGCATGGAGGCTTTGGGATGGAAGCGGGAGGATCTGTGGATTTACACATCGCCTACTACGCTGGAAGATGGAAAGCAGGTTACAGAGGAGATTTTAAAGGATCATCCAGATGTGGAGGGGATTATATTCGGAGAGGATTTAGCGGCTGTAAGCGGAATCCGTGTTCTGGTAGATAAAAAGATTCCTATTCCAAAACAGGTTGCTGTGATCGGTGTGGATAATTCCAGGTATTGTGATATTTGTTATCCAAAACTTACATCTTTGAACAATAAGCTGGTGGAGATGAGCTTTGAGGCGGCCAGGATTCTTCTGGATGATCTGGAGGGAAGAAAAAATCCGGAAAAGATTATGCTGTTTTCCAGTATTGTAGAAAGAGAAAGCACATAATGGGAGAGGAATAGGGGGAGCAAGTTAGAGCTTCAAAGCCTTATAAGCAGAAGGAGAGTATTTTCTTTGCTTTGCAATCGATAACGAAAATAAAAATAGAATGTTCTAAAATTGAAATGAAATTGGATTAATGCAGACAATATCAACAAAATCATATTATAAAAATAGTGCAAAATAACGATTAAATAGTAGTTGAAAAAGGAGAAATAGTGTGATATTATGAAAACACAAGAAAAACAATCGATTGCAAAAATGGAGCTGGATTTTAAAATCTGCAATCGAAAAAGAGGGGAGGAATACAGAGATTGATTTACAGTCATATTAATGTTTTGGAACATTGCTGTATTTATCCGGAGCAGATTGCAAGGGCGCTTGATTTCTGCAGGGAAGCCGCTTCAAAGGAGTGGGTGGAAGACACTTACTTTTTGGAGGGTGAGCGGTTAACGGCGAAAGTTTTCAGCCGGGAAACAGGGCCAAAGGAAGAAAAATTCCCGGAAGTACACAAGCGTTACGCGGAAGTTCAGTTTATGGCTGAGGGGGAAGAGTATATCGGATATTACCCGGATTTTGGGAAGAACCGGATAAAAGAAGACTGTCTGAAGGAAAAGGATACCTTATATTATGAAGAGAATCCGGAAGTTCAGGAAATTATGCTTCCGATGAAAGCAGGCTGTTATGCAGTCTTTTTTCCGGAGGATGTCCATCGGCCTTTTTGCCAGATGGGAAAAAAGCAGGCAGTGAAGCGGATTGTTGTTAAGATTGATGTGGACTGGCTGCGTCAATTTTCTGATAAATAACAATCGATTGTGAAAGAAAAAGAAATATCAAAGTCAGATACAGAAATCAAAATCAAGTGGAGGAAAAGAAAATGATGAGAGTTCCCTATGAAACCATGGTAAGCGAATTTAAGCGGGTTTTGGCAAAGAAAGGTTTTACTGAAGATCGGGCAGAAGCCGCTGCTGGAATCTTTGCCCAGAACAGCTTAGCCGGTGTGTATTCCCACGGATTGAACCGGTTCCCAAGAGTGGTGGAATACCTGGAAAAAGGCGAGATTAATCCGGACATTGTAGCCACATGCGAATTGAAATTAGGGGCTATGGAGCGCTGGAACGGCCATAGGGGATTTGGGCCTTTAAATGCAAAATTAGCTATGGACCGTGCCTGCCAGTTGGCAAAAGAGCATGGCATTGGGATTGTTGCATTGGGAAATAATAACCATTGGATGAGAGGCGGAAGCTACGGATTCCAGGCAGCGGATCAGGGCTGTATCGGGATCTGCTGGTCTAACACCTGTCCCAATATGCCGGCCTGGGGCGGAAAAGACAGGAAAATCGGAAATAACCCCATTATCTTTGCTGTTCCGAGAAGCAATGGACAGCATGTAGTAATTGACTGTGCCGTATCTCAGTTTTCTTATGGGAAAATTGAAGACTGCAAACTGAAAGGGATTCCCCTTCCTGTTCCGGGCGGATATGATACCAAGGGCAATTTAACTACGGATCCGGCTGAAATTGAGAAAACCTGGCGGGTTCTTCCCATGGGCTACTGGAAAGGCAGCGGCATTTCGATCGCGCTGGATTTGATTGCAACAGTTCTGACCAATGGAAATTCGGTTCATACCATCGGAACCTTTGGAGATGAGGTTGGCCTGTCTCAGATCATGATTGCTATTGATCCTTCTAAGGCTAACAGCTCAGAGCTGACGGATCAGATTGTAAATGATATTGTTGCAGATATTAAATCTTCTGAGCCGGTACAAGAAGGCGGGAAAGTTCTGTATCCTGGAGAACCGGAAGCCATGACCATCCAGGAGAATCTGGAAAAGGGAATTCCGGTTATTGAGGAAAAATGGAACCAGGTACTGGCAATGTAAAAAATTTGTCTGTGAGATGGTTTTATTGCTAAGTAAATAGATATCAAAAATAAGATTGATATTTTGTGAATTATTGGCAAATTGTAGTGATAACAGATTACTAAATGTTACATAAAATGGAAATTGTAGTAAGTTTTATGACCAATTTCACAATTCGGACGGGAAAATTGGTTGAAAAATATATGAAATTATGTTAAAATTTTGATAATGGATTTGCATATGAAGAAGAACAATTGATCCAGCAGAAAAATGTGCAGGATGGTATGTATTTCCAGAGGTAGGTGTTACAGGAACCAGGCAGGTTTCCTGAGGATGGCCGCCCAGAGTGCTGTCTGAATATAATGCGGACAGTACACCGGAAGGCGGTAACAAAATAAAAATTCAGGAAAGAGAAAGGGAAATCAAAATGAAGAAAAAATTATCACTCGTTTTAGCAGGCGCTATGTTAGCGGCAACACTGGCAGGATGCGGTCCTACTCCTCCGGCACAGGCGCCAGCAGCTCCAGAGGCAGGAAAGGAAGCGGCAGCAGGAGGGGAAGCAGCAGCTCCGGCGGCTGATGCATCCAATGCAGAACTGAATCTGATCATTGCTTCCAACCAGACCTCACTGGACAACCCATATTCTTACGGTATGGATAAATTTAAAGAAGTAGTGGAAGACATTTCCGGCGGTAAAATCGCCGTAACCGTACATAAGGGAACTCTTGGGGAAAATGAGAACGAACTGATTGAAAAACTGGAAATGGGCGCCGCATCTATGGTAGTGGCATCTCCTGGTTTTATGACTTCTATCGGTGTACCGGAAGTAGATATTTTCTCCCTTAACTATCTGTTTGACAGCTTTGATCACTGGGAGGCCTGTCTGGACGGTGAATTTGGCAATAAGATGAAAGAAATCGTTTCTGAAAAAACTGGAAATAACTTCCGGATTATGTCTTACTGGTCATCTTCTGTACGTGATTATTACGGAAAGAAAGATATTACGAAACCAGAGGATTTAAAAGGCATGACCATCCGTACCCAGTCTTCTCAGGTACAGCAGGACTTCTGGAAAGCCTGCGGCGCTATCCCTACTTCTGTAGCATGGGGCGAATTATACCAGGCACTGCAGCAGGGCGTAGTGGATTCTGCTGAGAATGACTATACCAGCTTTATGTTAAAAGAGCATCACAAGACCGATAACGGAAAGCATATTGCGGAAACTCATCATGACTATACAACCCGTCTTCTGCTGATGAGCGGACATTTCTATGATGGCTTGACAGATGAGCAGAAGGGCTGGATTGACGAGGCAGTGGAAGCCTGCACCAAGGAAGAGCGGGAAGTAGTTTACCGGATGTTCAAAGAGTCTAAGGAGAAAGTAATTGCCGACGGCGCTGTAGTAACAGAGTTTGCCGATGTGGATATCGATGCTTTTAAGGCATTAGCCCTTCCGATCCAGGATAAGTTTGCAGCAGACAACAACATGACTGCTGAACTGGAAATGATCCGTTCCCAGGCAAAATAAGAGTTTCATACAAGTTGAAAATGCAGCAGTCACCTGGGCGGCTGGGTGGCTGCTGTTTTATTTAGCCATTTGTAGCAGACAAGGAGAGCAAAAATGAAGAAAGCGATTGAGATGATGCAGAAGATCCAGATTGCGATTGGCGGATTCTTCCTGTGTATATTCCTCCTGACCGTTGTGTTCCAGATGATGTCCCGTTATCTGGGAATCGCAGCTACCTGGACAGAAGATGTATCCATGTATTCCTTTATTTGGGCTGTGTTTATGGGCGCAGGCGCCATGGTTTATGAGAAGCGCCATTTTGCATTTACATCCATCAGTGATATGATGAAAGACGGAGTGGCAAAAAGAATTCTTTCCATTATTATTTCCATAATTATGCTGTATTTTGCTGTATTAATGGTTTATTACGGCATTCAGGTAACCAAGCAGTTCTGGAATTACACCTGGGTAAATATCCCTTCCTTTAAGAGAGGGCCAACCTGGCTGTGCCTTCCCTTATGCGGGATTACTTCTGCCATTTATCTGGTGTTTCAGATTATTGAAGACATCGGAAACGTGACGAAAGGAGGAAAATAAGCATGGGTGCAATTTTGGTAATTATGTTCGTTGTTTTTGTGGCAATCGGCGTACCGATTTCCTTTGCCTTAGGCGTGGTATCCTTTACCGGTATCGCTTCCATGGCTCAGATTCCAAATACTGTTGTATTTTCCAAAATGTTTAATGGTTTAAACAGCTTTACACTCTTAGCTGTGCCGCTGTTTATTCTGGCAGCCAACCTGATGAATGAAGGTGAGATCACAGAAAAACTGATTGACTGCTGTAATGCTATGGTAGGCCATTTCCGCGGCGGCCTGGCATATTCCAATGTATTGGTATCAATGATATTTGCCGGAATCTCCGGTTCCTCCCAGGCAGATACTGCAGGTGTAGGAAAGATTTTTATCCCTGCAATGGAGAAGCAGGGATATGACAAAGGAACTTCCGTAGGCGTAACGGCAGCTTCTTCTACATTAGGCTCCATTATCCCGCCCAGTATTACCATGGTTGTGTATGCAGGCATTGCCAATGTCAGCACAGGCGCCCTTTTTATGTCGGGACTGATTCCGGGAATTTTGCTTGGTCTTGCCATGATGTTAGTGGTTAAGATGTATTCTAAGAAGAAAAATTTCCCAAAGAGCGAGCGTGTGCCCGTAAAGCAGGCACTTCATTTAGTTTACCAGTCAATGCCGGCCTTGCTGACTCCTATTATTCTGATTGGCGGTATTGTATCCGGCCTCTTTACTCCTACAGAATCAGCGGCATTTGCAAGTATGTATGCACTGCTGGTAGGATTATTCTTCTACCGCACAATTAAGGTAAAGAATCTGCCCCGGATCTTAATTGAAACTATGAAGATGTCGTCCCTCTCCTTATTTGCTCTGGCTACGGCCAATGCATTAGGCGAGCTTCTTAGCTACTACCAGTTAAATACAATTGTCCAGACGTTCTTCACCAATATGTCCGGGGGATGGCTGGTGTTCCTGTTAGTTGTGGTAGCCTTCTTTATGTTTGTGGGAACCTTTATGGATGCGGTTCCAGCCATGATCTTGTTTGTGCCGATTATTCTTCCCTCTGCAACAGCACTGGGAATCAGCCCGATTATTCTTGGCCTGATTATTGTAGTTACCCTGGCCCTTGGCCTGGTAACACCGCCGTATGGCCTTTGCCTGCTGATTGCTTCTTCCATCAGCGGCATTAAGATTGAAGATGCATTTAAGGGAACTCTGCCTTACTTCCTTTCTTCCATCATTGTGCTGATGCTTTTAGTACTGTTCCCAACTGTATGGCTGGCAATTCCGGCAGCCATATTCCCAGGGCTGTTTTAAGGCATACTCTGGCTTAAATTTGAAAAAAATAAAAAATTTGAAGTAAATGGAAATCCTCCTTCGTTTTACGAAACAGAAGGAGGATTTTTGTTGTTATACAATAGGAAAATCCTTTGGATATCCTATGGGACAAAATAATTTTTGACTTTGACAGTATTATTTTTTGTGAATCAAAGTGGGAGGAAATGTGAGGCAGGACATGGAAACAAAATCAAATAAGGAAACAGGGATAAATAAGGAGATATCTTCCGTCCAAAAGCCGGAAGCAGAAGCAGAATTTGACCGTGAGATGGAACGTCTTTTGGCTCCGGAACCGGAAGGGGAAAAGAAGAAAGGCAAAAAGAAAAAGAAAACAGAAGGAATGCCTAAGAAAAAGTGGAGCAGGAAACGAAAGCTGATAGCGGCGGCAGCGGCAGTTCTCGTGCTGTTTGCTGCAGGAAAGATGCTGCTTGGAAACAACAAAGAAGTAACACCTTTTGTCGCAACCCAGGTTTTGGAAACCGGAAGCATTCAAAACCGTTTAGCCATAACCGGTCCCATATCCGGAACAGACAGTGTGGATGTGGTGTCAAACCTTCATGCTGAAGTAATGGAGCTGCGGGTGAAGGAAGGAGATCGGGTAGAAAAGGATCAAATTTTGGCAGTTGTGGACAGCAGCGACTTAGAAAAAGAAGTAGAGATTGCCCAAAATGCTTATAATCTGGCAGTAGCGACGAAAAACGAACAGCAGAAACAAGCAGAACAGGGGTTTGCCAAGGCTATGCAGGACTGTCAGGCAGCGAAACGGGCGTTGGATCGGACTGCAGTTATGGTTCAGGCAGGCAGCGAACCGCCTGTGAACCTGGAACAGGCCCAGAATACATACGCAGACGCAGTCCGCCAGGTAAATTCATTTACCCTGGTAAACGGAAAGCCTGCTGCAAATGAATCCTATGATCTTCAGATTAAAAATGCAGAGTTTGAGCTGGAAACGAAAAAAGAAGCGCTGGAAAGCGCCCAGATCAAAAGCCCCATTGCAGGAACGGTAGTACGGGTTAATACAAAAGTGGGCCAGTTTGCAGATAAGCCGGAAAATGAAAAGCCCATGTTCATAATCGAAAATCTGGATCAGTTGGAACTGGAAATTAAAGTAAGCGAATATTCTATCGGCAAGGTAGCAGTAGGTCAGCCGGTTACCATTCATGCAGATATTCTAAATGGGAAAGAAGTTTCCGGCGTAGTGGCCTCTATTTCGCCTACTGGAGAAGAAAAGGGCAACGGCTCAACTGAACGGGTGATCCCCACCATAGTGGCCATTACCGATCCAGATACCAGATTAATTGCCGGAATTACGGCAAGAGCGGAAATTGTGCTGGAAGAAGCGGAAGATACGCTGGTAATTCCGATTTCTGCCCTGCTTCAGAAGGAAGACGGCAGTTTGTATGTTCAGAAGGTAGAAAATCAGATTCTTACCTGGATACCGGTAGAAACCGGAGTGGAAAGCGATATTAATATTGAAATAATTCCTGTTGATCAAGACAGCCTGAAAGCCGGAGATTCCATTGCAATCAATGCGTCTGCCATGTTAGAGGACGGAACCAGCGTGTTGTCCAATGCTGCCAATTAGGCCGGAGGTGACAGGAACTGATATGAAAAACAGAGATCTCAGGCAGTTATTTCGGAAGAAAGAAAAAAAGCTGCCTTCCTATATGACAGAAAATGTAAACCAGGATTTGATTCGGCTTGAAAATCTGGTGAAAATTTATGACACTGGGGCCATTAAGGTTCTGGGCCTGAAAAAAATCAACCTAACCATCCGGCGTGGGGATTTTGTGGCGATTATGGGACAGTCCGGATCCGGAAAGTCTACGCTGATGAATATTTTAGGCTGTCTGGACCGGCCTACCATGGGGCATTATTACCTGGACGGCATTGACACGGCCCAACTGACACCGAACCAGTTGTCAGAAGTGAGGAACCGGAAAATCGGATTCGTATTCCAGTCCTTTAATTTGATTCCCCGAACCTCGGCTCTTAAAAATGTGGAGCTTCCCATGACCTATGCCCATAAACTTCCCAAAAAAGAGCGCCAGGATCGGGCTTTTCAGCTTTTAGAGCGTGTGGGACTTGGCAAACGGTATGAACATATGCCCAATGAACTGTCGGGAGGCCAAAGGCAGAGGGTAGCAATTGCAAGGGCGCTGGCAAATGAACCGCCCCTTATTCTGGCTGATGAACCTACCGGAAACCTGGATACCGCTTCCTCCATTGAGATCATGGAGCTGTTTGGACAGCTTCACAAGGAAGGCGCTACTGTGGTAGTAGTAACCCATGAGGAGGATATTGCCGCTTTTACCCAGCGGGTAATCCGTTTCCGTGACGGCCAGGTGGTCAGCGACGTGAGGAAAGAGGAGGCGAATCATGCTGATTGAAAATATGGCAATGGCATTTTCAGCCATTCGTGCCAATAAAATGCGTTCTATTTTGACCATGCTGGGAATTGTAATCGGAATTGGCTCCGTAATTTCCATCGTTTCTATCGGTGATACCATGCGAAGCATGTTTGCGGATCTGTATAAGGATGTGGGTATTACACAGGGCTTCTGCCAGATCCGAAGCTGGATGATAGATGATTTCAGGCAAAGCGATTACTTTACGTTAGACGAGATGGAGCGCATAAAAGAAGTATTTGGTGATGAACTTGCCTATATTGACAGCAATACGTCTGTTGATGGAGAGGCAGCTTACGGAAGGAATACGGTGCGCTTTACTTTAAGCGGCATTGACTATAATTATCAGGATGTCCAGCCTGTTACTATGGTCTATGGCCGGTATCTGAACCAGGGAGATATTTTAGGCAGGAAAAAGAATGCGGTTATGGATGTAAAAAGCGCCATGCGCATGTTTGGCACAGAAAATGCGGTTGGCCTTTCCTTTCGTATAACAGTCTGGGGAGAAGTCCAGGACTATACAGTAGTAGGCGTGTACCGGAAGGACATGAGCCCCTTCCAGACTCTGATGATGGGGGATACGGGAGAAGGAGGTTCTGCTTATATTCCTTACACGATTTTAACCTGGCCAAATGATTATTTCGGCGTGTACCATATTTATGCAGCGGAAGATACCGATCTGAATGACTTTTTTACACGTTTTACAAACTATGTCGCCAAAATAAAGGGAAGGGAGCCAGAACAAATTTATATGTATACAGCAGTGGAAGAAATGGGATCCATTGATCAGATGATGGGCGGCCTTTCTGCTGCTGTGGGCGGGATTGCTGCCATTTCCTTAATTGTAGGCGGTATCGGTATTATGAATATCATGCTGGTTTCCGTTACTGAGAGAACAAGAGAAATCGGAATCCGAAAAGCCCTGGGGGCAAAAACCAGAGATGTGCTGATTCAGTTTTTAACAGAATCAGCTACCTTATCGGCTATGGGAGGCATTATCGGGATTATAATCGGAACGGGGCTGGTAAGCCTGGGAGGCTTGGCCTTAGGGGTGCCGGTAGTAATTAAGCCGGTTGTTGTAATTCTTGCAGTAGGATTTTCGGCAATGGTTGGAATTTTCTTCGGCCTGTACCCTGCTTCAAAAGCTGCAAAGGCCGATCCAATTGATGCGCTCCGGTATGAATAGGAGGGCAATGGGATATTAAGAAATGATACCAGGCGCCATGGGCTTTTCCCCAGCGCCTGGTATTATTTTGGATGATTGTTTTTTGTTTTATTCTGCTCTTGAACCGGCAGTCTGGAGCATACCCGATTCTTTGCTTAATATTTTGTTTCTAACAGAACTCCTTTTATACTTCATTACAAATTTATAAAAATTTGGTATAACTACTCGCAAAGACAGAAATTATATGTTACAATAAGAAGAAGTGTTCTGAGGTTGCAAGAGAAAAGGAGCGGCAGTATGCTGAATGAAGAGAAGATCAAACTGATGACAAGCATTGCCATGTTTGAACAAAAAGAAGGAAAGAAGATTTTTCCGTTAAGCTGCTATTTTAGAAGTGACTATATCAGCCGCCATTTGCTGGGGGCCTTTTTCGGGTACACATTATGCTGCCTGCTGGCGGTAGTTCTTTGGGTATTGTACAATTTGGAACTGCTTTTGACGAATATTGAGATTGAACGGTTTCTGTCCCTGGGAAAGCGGTTCGGAATCATATATCTGGGAGGCCTGGTGCTGTATCTGATGATTACTGCAATTGTTTACTGGAAACGATATGAGTATTCCATTGCCGGCATGCGGGTTTATGTAGCGAAACTAAAGCGTTTGGAAAAGCGGTATGAATACCAGAATAAGGTAAAGGAGATGTCAAAGGAGGGCGTTCGTTATGATCGGTCTTCTGGTATTTAAAGAACGTCTGAAAGCCTTTTATGGAACATATAGCTTTATCGTAAATCCGATCCGGAAGTTTCTGCTCTCTATGGCAGCGCTGATCCTTTTAAACCAGAATCTGGGTTTTATGGAATTATTGAAAAATCCGCTGCTTTTTACAGCGGTCAGCCTGTTATCGGCTTTTTTGCCTGTAAGTGTCCTTACTTGCATTTCGGCTGTTTTTATGATGCTGCATCTGTACAGTGTATCATTTGAGCTGACTGTGATAACAGGTATTCTGGTCTTGACAGTAGCCATTCTTTACAGCGGTTTCCAGCCTGGCAATTCCATTATTATGGTGATTACTCCAATGCTGTTTTTTATTCAGGTGCCCTTTGCAGTGCCTCTGATAGTGGGATTGTCCTGCGGCCTTTCGGCTTTGATCCCCATGTGTGTTGGCGTGTTTTTCTATTATTTGCTGATTTATGCAAAACAGAATGCAGGCGTTTTAGCCGGATCAGCAGCAATTGATATTACTCAGAAATATACCCAGATTTTAGACAGCCTGCTGAGCAATGAGCTTATGATTCTCATGGTTCTTACCTTTGCAGCAGCGGCAATTGTGGTATATTTGATTAAAAGTCTGTCTGTGGCATATGCGTGGACCATTGCCATTGCAGCCGGGGTAGTGGTGGAGCTGGCAGTTATTTTTTTCGGAAATTCCCGGATGGATGTAAATTTGTCAGTTAGTTCGATTATAATAGGTGTTTTGTTATCGCTGGCTTTGGCATTGATCTTCCAGTTTTTTGTATTTGCAGTAGATTATTCCAGAACCGAATTCCTGCAGTTTCAGGATGACGATTATTACTATTATGTGAAGGCTGTCCCAAAGATGACGGTAACAGCGCCGGATGTGAAGGTTCAGAGAATTAACAAACGGAAAGATTCCTGATTTTATTAAGATGGTTTAGAAAGCAGGTACAGAGGCATGGCTGTGCAGTGAATAAAAGGGAAACAGGATTTACTATATTTATATTAAGAAATCCGCCGCTTATTAGGCGGCACTGGTTTAGCAGCAACTGGAAGCATAAAGCCAGATGCACCTGCTACACTGATAGTTAGGGGGCAGGTTTGCTGCTGGGCATATGAAGGTTTAGGAAGGGAGGATATGGCACCATGGCGGAACTAATGGAAGGTATTCGCTCCTGGCTGTCATTTTTGCAGAGAATCAGTGTCAGGAATCTGATTGAAATTGTAATTATATCAGTACTGATTTATGAAGTATTGTTTTGGATTAAAAATACACGGGCCTGGACGCTTCTGAAGGGCTTGGCCGTGATTTTGGTGTTTACTGTATTTGCTGCAATCTGTGAGCTGCGGACCATACTTTGGATTTTGGAAAAAACGGCGGCCATTGCTGCCACAGCGTTAATGGTGATTTTTCAGCCGGAATTGCGGAAGGCACTGGAACAGTTAGGAAGTAAAAATATCATTACCAATATCCTTTCATTTGATGATGGCAAGGAGGTAAGCGGCTTTACAGAGAAAACCGTCAGCGAACTGGTCAGAGCCACATTTGAGATGGCCAAGGTTAAAACAGGAGCGCTTATGGTAATTGAAAAGGGCGATACCTTAAAGGAAATTGAGCGTACCGGCATTGAGGTAAACGGCCTGGTTACCAGCCAGCTTCTGATTAATATATTTGAGCATAATACGCCCCTTCATGACGGCGCGGTTGTAATCCGCGGAAATCGTGTGGCGGCAGCTACCTGTTATCTGCCTCTTTCTGATAACATGTCGATCAGCAAGGAACTGGGGACCAGACATCGGGCAGCAGTTGGAATCTCAGAGGTAACTGACAGCCTGACGATTGTAGTTTCCGAGGAAACCGGCAGGGTTACCTTGGCAGAGGGAGGCAAGCTGACCAGGATTCATGATGGGGAAGCCTTAAAGAAGGCATTGTCAAGCAATACGGAGGAAAGCGCTGCCCCTGGCGGAAAGTTTAAATTATGGAAGGGGAGGCTGAAGAATGAAAGAAATTCTAACCCGTAATCTGGGACTTAAGATACTCTCCGTGGTAATTGCTTTTTTTGTATGGCTGGCAGTGGTAAATGTATCGGATCCCCAGGTGACAGACCGCAAGGAGATTGTGCTGGATGTGGTAAATGGGGATGTGATGACCAAGGCTGGCCTGTTCTATGAAATTGAAGGTAAGCGGAATACAGTTACGATATCGTATCAGATAAGAACCCAGGATCGGATGAACGTAACTTCTTCTGATTTTAGGGCTTATATTGATCTGGCCGACTATTATCCAGCCACTGGCACAGTGCCGGTATATGTGGAGGTTTTGAATAACAAAGATTATTTAGTGGACTCCGTGGCAGCACGGCCTGCTGTAGTGCGGATTAAAACAGAGCAGATTCAGATTAAGGATTTTGATCTGAAAGTCAATCCTTCCGGGTTTGAGGCAGACGGATACGAGGTAGAGCGCTATGAGTTAAGCGAAGATGTGGTAACCGTGGAAGGGCCGGAATCGGTAATCGGCCGGATTAATTCGGTTGGGATAGAGATTGATATACAGGGACTGCGGACAGAGATAACAGGAACTGCCGTTCCAATTTTTTATGATGCCAATAATAACCACCTTCCGCTGGATGATCGGATCACAATTAATGTGCCTGAGATTACCTATACAATTAAAGTACTAAAGTCCAGGAGGATTCCGCTGGAATTTGAAGTAGGCGGGCAGCCGGCAGAAGGCTACCGCTATGTAGGGCTTCAGGCAACCTCAAATGAAGTGTCAGTGGTTGGTCCGGATCAAATCGTTTCTGCAATCGAGTCCATCCGGATTCCGTCCAGTGCACTGAATCTGGACAGGACGGAAGGGGACAAGCTGATTACCATAAATGTGGAAGACTATTTGCCGGATAAAGAAAACATGAGTATTCCATGGAACAGCCAGGTCAGCGTGACGCTGCTGGTGCGGCAGCTATCCCAGAAAGAAATTGAAGTTCCTACAAACCGGATTATCCGGGAAGGGGAGTCTGACTTAAATTACTATGAATACAACCAAGATTCGATAGAAGTAGTTGTGGAAGGCCTTTCGGAAGATTTGGAACTGTTAGATGTTTCCGATCTGGTATTGGAGATGGATGTATCTGGAATGGCGCCTGGAAGCCACAGAGGAAGTTTAACATTTGAAGGACTTCCTGATATTTTCCGGGTAGTAAGATATTCTGATTTCCAGGTAATTGTAATGTCAAAAGAAGGAGGGCCTGGCATGACGGCAGCAGAAGGAGGAACAGAGAGCAGCAGTCAGGAAGGGGAAAATGAGTCGGAAGCAAGAGAAGCTGCAGGCACCAGTGTGGAGGCCAGTCTGGAAAGCAGCAGTGAGGGAGAATCTTTTAGCCTGCCCCAGGAAGAAACAGAAGGAATAAGAGAAAGCAGTCAGGAGGCTGTACAATGACGGAGGGATAACATGGTTAGTGAGAAAGTGATCATTAAAAATCCCAGCGGCCTGCATCTGAGGCCGGCTGGAATTCTCTGCAAGGAAGCGATTAAGTACAAATCGTCTGTCCATTTTCACTTTCGCAATACCACAGCAAATGCAAAAAGTGTTTTAAGTGTATTAGGCGCCTGTATCAAAAGTGGAAGCGAACTGGAATTTGTCTGTGAAGGAGAAGATGAAATGGAAGCGCTGTCTGCTATTATAAAAATCGTGAGGGACGGTTTAGGAGAATAGCAGAGTATTGACCACTTGAATGGATTGTTTGTTTGAATTTACAGCGGTCAGTACACAAATAATTGGTTGCAGGATCTGGTGTGGTGCCATTTAAGGAAATGCAGACAAGGAAGGACAGGAAGAGACAGCATCAGACTTCAACATAAATTATTTATGAGGAGGGTATTATTATGTACAAGGGTACAAACGCTTCGGCAGGAATTGGAATTGGAAAGGTAACCATTGTCGAAGAACAGGAATTAGTGATTAAAAGGGAGATGGTCACAGATTCCGCAGTTGAAATCCAGCGTTTTAAGGGAGCGCTGGAAGCCAGTATGAAGCAGACAGAAGCACTGGCGGCTGATCTGGCAACAAGAGTGGGCGAGAAAGAGGCAGAAATTTTAAACGGCCACATGATGCTGTTAGCCGATCCGATTCTTACCGGAGAGATCGAGGGTATGATCCAAAATGATTCGGTAAACAGCGAGTTTGCGATCGAAACGGTATGTACCAACTATGCAGACATGTTTGCATCCATGGAAGATGAGCTGATGCAGCAGAGAGCTGCTGACATGCGGGATATCAAAACCAGGATGCAGAAGGTATTGCTGGGAATTCAGTCCGTGGATATTGCTTCTCTGCCGGAAGGGTCTGTTATTGTGGCTAAGGATTTGACTCCGTCTATGACAGCAGGAATTAATCCGTCCAATGTGACTGGAATTGTCACAGAACTCGGAGGAAGAACTTCCCACAGCGCAATTTTGGCACGTGCCCTGGAAATCCCGGCTGTGGTGGCCCTTACCGGAATTTTAAGCCAGGTAAAAGACGGCGACCGGATTGTACTGGACGGATCGGAAGGAATGGTTATTGTAAATCCGGAAGACGAAGTGCTGGCACAATACCAGGGAAAACGAGAAGCCTTTTTAAAGGAAAAGAAGGAACTGGAAAAGTATATGGGCCGGCCCTCTGTTACGAAAGACGGCGTCTGCGTAGAACTGGTGGCCAATATCGGAAAGCCGGAAGATGTGGATAAAGTGCTGCAGTATGACGGCGAGGGGGTAGGGCTGTTCCGGACAGAATTCCTTTTTATGGATCGGAATGCCATGCCTACTGAGGAAGAACAGTTTGAAGCTTACAAAAAAGTAGCAGTAGCATTGGACGGGAAACCAGTAATTATTCGTACTTTGGATATTGGCGGTGATAAAGAGATTCCTTACATGGGTCTGGAAAAAGATGAAAATCCATTTTTAGGTTACCGGGCTGTCCGGTTCTGCCTGGATCGGAAGGATGATGTATACCGTCCTCAATTGCGGGCCCTGCTTCGTGCAAGCGCATTTGGCAATATTAAGATTATGATACCATTAGTAACCTGTATTGATGAGTATCGTGCAGTAAAGGCATTGGTGGAAGAAATTAAGGCGGAACTGGATGAAAAGGGGATCAAGTATAACCCGGGCATCCAGCTTGGCATTATGGTGGAAACAGCGGCAGCTTCCCTGATAGCAGATATTTTTGCAAGAGAAGCAGACTTTTTCAGCATTGGAACCAATGACTTAACCCAATATACCATGTCTGTTGATCGTGGAAATGATAAGATTTCGTATCTGTATTCTACGTTTAACCCGGCTGTGCTGCGCAGTATTAAGCGGATCATTGCCTGTGCAAGAGAGGCGGGCATAATGGTAGGCATGTGCGGCGAGGCTGCAAGTGACCCAATGATGATTCCGCTGCTGCTGGCATTTGGGCTAAATGAATTTAGTATGAGCCCATCAGCTATTTTGCGTGCCAGGAAGATGATAACGGAATACAGTACCCAGGAGCTTCAGGCAGTGGCAGATAAAGCTATGAGTTTTGCTACTGCACAAGAAGTGGAATGTTATATGAAAGAGTTTGTAAATTCATGATTATTTATTGCATTAGTTATGGGATTTGTTTCATATTTACCAGGCTCGGATGGTTTTTGCCATCCGGCCTGGTTCTTGTATTAGCAGGCCTTTGGCTCTACTTAAAAGATTACCGGGCCACTGGAAACCTGATTCATTTACGGGGACTTTTCTGCCTCTTTTTTATAGGCGGACAGGGGCTTTCCTGTATGAAATTAAGCCGGCTGCAGAGAGAATGGACCATGACCGCCTGGCTTTGCTTTTTTTTAGCAGTTGTGATATTTTATCTGGTTTATGGACTGGCAGAAGGAGTTATGGGGCAGGAAAAGAGCCAGCATTGGATGAAAAAGCAGGCCAGAGGAAAAGGAAGCATCCTTCCATGGGAAAACAGGATGGAACTGCGCAAATTTGAACAGCCCCTTTTTACTGCAATCATGGCAATAACCCTGTTGTCGTCAGCCGCTTTTTTGACAGAAGCGCTGATTTTGGGATATATTCCATTTTTCCTCCGAGGGGTTCCTCACGCCTATTCCTATTTTCATATCAGCGGAATCCATTATATTACCGTATCTTGTGTGCTGGTCCCTTCTTTTTATTTGCTGTATTTTCTGGCTAAAGATGAGAGAAAAAGGGGGAAAAATATACTGGCCCTTATTGCTGCAGCCGTAAGCCTTGGGATTCCGGTGCTGTGCGTATCCAGGTTCCAGTTAATTCTGGCCGTAGGAATGGCTGCATTTACAGCAATATCCGTAAACAGAAGAATCCGTATTCTGCACGTGGTTTTGCTGATCGTTGTGATGATTCCTGCTTATCTGGTTTTAACCATTGCCAGAAGCCATGACGTGGCATATTTAAACGGAATTTTTCAGATGAAGAGCAGCACCATGCCTATTTTTATTACACAGCCATATATGTATATTGCCCACAATTACGACAATTTTGATTATCTGGTGGCAGAACTTCCACAGCACAGCCATGGTATGCGGATGCTGTTTCCTTTGTGGGCCCTTACCGGCCTGAAATTTTTAATTCCCGGTCTGGTGAATTATCCGATCTATGTCAATAAGGAAGAGCTTACCACACTGACTTTAATTTATGATGCCTATTATGACTTTGGAATTTTTGGGGTGGTCCTTTTTTCCGCGCTGCTGGGATTTTTATGCTGTTTGCTGTCCAGGGGGATGAAACGTCTGAAAAATCCGGTAGCCTATGTGGTTTATGCGCAGATTGCCATGTATATGATGCTGTCATTTTTTACTACCTGGTTTTCCAATCCAGCTACCTGGTTTTATCTGGCTGTAACCGGAATGGTCTATCTTTATGTAGAATACCGATAAGCAAAATCTTGTTTGGCATAAAGTATTGACTTATCCGAAAACTGCTGTTATAGTATAGATTCCGAGATCTAGTGGTTTATATTTCATTCAGCACCAGAAATTGTGTTATGTTAAGACCGTTTTGGATTTGGCAGGAGGGATGTGTCATGGTTTTGAAAGAACAGTGGAATGGATTTAAAGGAAGAATCTGGAAGCAGGAAATTAATACCAGGGAGTTTATTCAAAATAATTATACGCCCTACGATGGAGATGCTTCATTTTTAGCGGGTCCGACTGAGGGAACCAATACTCTTTGGGGGATCCTCCAAAAGCTTCAAAAGGAGGAAAGGGCCAAGGGAGGAGTTTTGGACATGGATACCGAAATTGTATCTGGGCTAACTTCTCACGGACCTGGCTATATCAGCCAGGAAACGAAAGAATTAGAGAAAGTAGTTGGGCTTCAGACCGATAAGCCATTAAAGCGGGCGTTTATGCCTTATGGCGGAATCAAGATGGCCCAGGAAGCCTGCACCACTCATGGCTATGAGCCAGATGCCAGGTTTCAGAAAATTTTTACCGAGTACCATAAGACTCATAATCAAGGCGTATTTGACGCATATACGTCTGAGATGAAGAAAGCCCGTCATAATAAAATCATTACCGGATTGCCGGATACGTATGGACGGGGCCGGATCGTAGGCGACTACCGCCGCGTAGCCCTGTACGGGATTGATTTTTTGATGGAAAAGAAAAAAGAAGATTTTGAAAACTGCGGCAATGGTGTGATGACGGATGATATTATCCGCCTGCGGGAAGAAATTTCCATGCAGTACCGTGCCTTAAATGATATGAAGAAGATGGCTGCTTCTTACGGCTTTGATATTTCTCAGCCGGCAAAAGATGCCAACGAAGCGGTTCAGTGGACGTATTTCGGATACCTGGCCGCAATTAAAACACAAAACGGGGCAGCTATGAGTGTAGGCCGGGTGTCTACATTCTTAGATATTTATATCCAGCGGGATTTAAAAAGTGGGCTGATTACAGAGCGCGAAGCCCAGGAGCTGATTGATCATTTTGTAATGAAATGCCGGATGGTCAAGTTTGCAAGAGTTCACTCCTATACTCAGTTATTTTCCGGGGATCCGGTTTGGGCCACGTTAGAGGTAGGCGGATTAGGTCAGGACGGTCGCTCCATGGTAACGAAAACAGACTACCGTTTCCTGCATACCCTGGAAAACATGGGGCCAAGCCCGGAACCGAATATGACAGTACTTTATTCTTCCAGGCTTCCGGAAAATTTTAAGTCCTATGCAGCCTATATATCAATCAAAACAAGTTCTGTTCAATATGAAAATGACGACGTAATGCGTCCTTTTTGGGGTGACGACTATTCGATTTGCTGCTGCGTTTCAGCCACTCAGACCGGAAAAGAGATGCAGTTTTTCGGCGCCCGCGCAAATCTGGCAAAATGCCTTCTCTATGCCATTAACGGCGGCGTGGACGAAAAAACAAAAGTTCAGGTAGGCCCTGCTTATAAGCCCATAACTTCTGAATATTTAGACTATGATGAAGTGATGGAAAAGTATATGAAGATGCTGGAATGGCTGGCAGGTTTATATGTCAATACATTAAATGTAATTCAGTATATGCATGATAAGTATTATTACGAGGGGGCGGAGATGGCCCTTATTGATACCGATGTACGGCGTACTTTTGCAACGGGAATTGCCGGATTCTCCCATGTAATTGATTCCTTAAGTGCAATTAAGTATGCAAAAGTTAAAGTAATCCGGGGGGAGGACGGGATTGCAGAGGATTATAAAGTAGAAGGGGAATTTCCACGGTATGGAAATGATGATGACCGTGCAGACGAGATTGGCATATGGCTTTTAAAAACCTTTATGGACCAACTGAGAAGGCATCATACGTATCGGAATTCAGAGGCTACAACTTCAATTCTCACCATCACCTCCAATGTGGTTTACGGAAAGGCCACAGGGGCTCTTCCAGATGGAAGAAAGGCTGGAGAACCTCTTTCGCCGGGGGCAAATCCAAGTTACGGGGCGGAAAAAAATGGTCTTTTGGCCTCCTTAAATTCAGTAGCCAAGCTGCCGTATTCATGGGCGCTGGACGGAATTTCCAATACGCAGACCATTAATCCCGGCGCATTAGGGCACAGCCTGAGAGAGCAGATGGAAAATCTGGTACACGTGATGGATGGGTACTTTGACCAGGGCGCTCATCATTTGAATGTAAATGTATTCGGAATCGAAAAGCTGGTGGATGCAATGGAGCATCCGGAAAAGGAGGAATATGCCAACTTTACGATTCGGGTATCCGGGTATGCAGTGAAATTTATCGACTTAACAAAAGAACAGCAGTTGGATGTGATTGCAAGAAGTGCCCATGAAAGAATGTAGAAATGAAAAAATTCCTGTGAAAAAAAGTGTTACTGGCTTTATCCATTCAGTGGAAACCTTTGGTTCAGTAGATGGCCCGGGAATCCGGTTTGTGATTTTTCTGCAGGGATGCAGGCTTCGATGCCAGTTCTGCCACAATCCGGATACCTGGAACCGCCGTGGCGGCGAGCCGGCAACAGCAGAAGAGATTTTTGAACGGGCGTTAAAATACAGAAGTTATTGGGGGAGCAAGGGCGGAATTACGGTAAGCGGCGGAGAACCGCTGCTGCAGATGGATTTTTTAATTGAACTGTTTAGCCGGGCGAAGGAAGAGGGGATTCATACCTGTATTGACACGGCAGGACAGCCTTTTAGCCCATATCACCCTTTTTTTGGAAAGTTTAATCATCTGATGCAGGTAACCGATTTAGTTCTTCTGGATATTAAGCATATGGATCGGGAAGGGCACAAGGCGCTTACAGGCGCCTATCCCGATTCCATTCTGGATATGGCCAGATATTTGTCTGATATGGGAAAACCTGTATGGATCCGCCATGTGCTGGTTCCGGGAAAAAATGACGATGACAGATCCTTAAAGCAATTAGATGCGTTTGTAAAATCCTTAAGCAATGTGAAACGATTTGAGGTGCTTCCCTACCATACTCTTGGAGTGTTTAAGTGGGAGGAGCTTCGGATTCCCTATCCTTTGGCCGGAGTTGCTCCACCGGCAAAAGAGCGGTTAGCTTACGTGAATAAATTGCTGCATACGGAAGACTATGCAGGATACAGGAGAGAAGAATAAAGTCTGCTGTGTGTGCCATACTGTTTTCAGAGCATTTCCGGAAAACAAAAGATTGACAAGTTTTCAGGAAACGTGTAATATTGATAGTATATCTGTCAAGCAATGGATATTAATACAGAATTCTGTATGGATCCGAGATCGCTGTGACGGACATTTTGTACGACTAATTCCATAAAATGTACTCAGGGAGTACATGAAAGAGAGGGGCGGAAAAGGACTAAGGAGAAAATTATCATTGCCGGTTGGCTGACATATTGATTCGATTGCCGGAGCTTTAACATTTCCAGCCCTTTTCGTAAAGTTTCCAGGTGTATCAATTCAAATAATTGGAATGGTTAAGATAGCCTTTGAGGTAATCTTGCTTCAAAGGCTTTTTTTGAGCCTTGTATTTTCAGGAAAAACAAATGTACATAACAGGCATTACAGAAACAAAAAAATTTTTCACTGACAGTTAAATAATCTCAAAATTGGGTATGATCTTCTGAGGAAAGAAACGGTCTTCTATTGACTGGGCACGGTTCTTACAGTAGAATACCAGTTGTAACAGGTTAGTTTGCTGCCGGGAAATAAGCAGGTTTCTGCAAAAATGAAGCCTGCGTAACTGTTCACACCATGACGAATCACCACGCTGATTCGTCATGAGCCAGTACAGTTATGGCGGCAAACCGGAGAAAAGGCGCTGGAGAAAAAGAAAATAGGATGTGATAAAATGGGCAAATATTTTGCAAAACGAATTGGAATGGCGCTGGTTACAATTTTACTGGTAACCTGCTTGACGTTCCTCTTGATGAATGCAGTGCCAGGAAGCCCCTGGCTAAGCGAAAAATCACCATCAGAAGCAACTCTGGCAGCATTAAATGCCAAGTATGGTCTGGATCAGCCAGTTCCGGTTCAGCTTATGAAGTATCTGGGCAATCTGGTAAAAGGCGATTTCGGCGTATCTTTAAAAATGCAGAAAAACCGGGCAGTAACCAGCATTATTGCAGAAATGTTTCCGGTGTCTGCAAGGGTAGGCGCTATGGCTTTGACCTGGGCTGTGCTGGTCGGTGTTCCCTTAGGATGTCTTGCCGCGTTTAAGAGAGGAAAGCTGACAGACAGCATTTTAAGAGTGATCTGTACCCTTGGAATTTCCATGCCAAGTTTTGTGGTGGCATCCGTCCTTTTGGTAACGCTTGCAGGAGGGCTTGCTGCCTTAAAGATTTTCCCCACCATCTTTGATCCTAATTTAGGATGGCGCTCATACGTGCTGCCCTGTTTTTCCCTGGGGTTTTACCCAATGTGCTATACAGCGCGCCAAACCCGTTCGGCTATGCTGGATTCACTAAACCAGGAATATATAAAAACAGCTCGGGCCAAGGGCCTTAAAAACTTTAAAATTATTTTTAAACACGCCCTGCGCAATGCGCTGATTCCGGTTATTACTTATTTAGGGCCACAGGTGGCATTTACCCTCTGCGGCGGTTTTGTAGTTGAAAGCGTATTCTCCATTCCGGGCCTTGGACGGTATTTTGTACAGTCCATTCAGAACCGGGATTATCCGGTCATTATGGGAACCACGATTTTCCTGGCAACCTTTATCATTTTGATGAATGTAGTGGTTGACCTTCTCTATAAGGTAGCCGACCCGAGAATCAATCTGACCAAGGGAGGGGAATAAGATGGCAGAAGACAAGAAAATAAAGCGGTGCCCGGTTACGCTGCAGCCGGATATCGAAAGCCTTTTAAATGAATTATCCAATGACGATTTTTCAGCGGCTACCCAGGAGGAACGGGCCGATTTTATTCAGGAGCGCCAGAGCGTGTCCTACTGGAAGGATGCATGGCGCCGCCTGCGGAAAAATGTGGTGGCCATGGTGGCGCTGGGAGTCATCATATTTTTGTTTCTGTTTGCCTTTGTGGGGCCCTATCTGGTTCCATACGGCTATGAGCAGTTTAATAAAGGTGCAGAAAATTTGTATCCTTATCATTATACCTTAGAAGATCAGAAGCGGCTGGATGCTGAAATTGCAGAGCGGACTCAGTCAGAAACGCTGGATGTAAACGAACTGATCGCCAAGGCTAAAGCAGAAGCAGAAGCCAAAGGCGAAAAATTTACAAAAAAAGACGAGGCAGTGATAAAAGCCCAGGCCAAGGTAGCTGCCCAGACAGCGTCGGAACATGCTGAAGATGCGGATCCCAATGTGGTTCGGAAAGAACTGGGAATTAAGAAGCATTTGTTCGGTTATTCCTTAGAAGAGCTGGAGAGAAAGGCGGCAGGGGAGTCCGTATTCCCCCATGTGTTCGGCACTGACATGTATGGGCGGGATATTATGGTCCGGGTTATGTACGGAGCCAGAGTGTCTATGGCAGTTGGAATCTGTGCAGCTTTGCTGGTTTTAGTAATTGGCGCTACTTACGGTGCGATTTCCGGTTACTGCGGCGGCAGAGTAGATGCCGTTATGCAGCGTTTTGTGGAATTAATTTATTCCGTTCCGGAGATGCTGGTAGTACTTTTGATTGCAACGGCTCTGAAGCCAATTTTAACAGAATATGTAAACTCTGGAGGGAACAGCCCTCTTAAATCCTTTGTGAATATTTTAGGACCTAACCTGATTTCCATGTTTATTGCTTTTGGCGTCCTTTACTGGGTAACGATGAGCCGTATTATCCGCGGACAGGTGCTTCAGTTAAAGCAGCAGGAATACGTAACGGCAGCCAGAGCCCTGGGAGCTTCCGGCGGAAGAATTATCCGCCAGCACCTTCTTCCCAACTGTATCGGACAGATTGTGGTTACTACCTGCCTGCAGATTCCGTCGGCTATCTTTTTGGAATCCTTCCTGTCCTATTTGGGAGTAGGCGTATCGGCTCCCCTTCCAAGCCTTGGATCTATGGCTACGGATGCTTTAAGCGGTATGTACACATATACCTATCGTTTAATTGTGCCTTCTATTATTTTAAGCGTTATGATTCTGGCATTTAATTTATTCGGCGACGGACTTCGGGATGCGCTGGATCCAAAACTGAAAAAGTAGAAAGGAGGAGCAAAGATGTCCCAGCAGAATACAGATAAAAAGCTATTAGAAGTAAAGGATCTCCGCGTTTCCTTCTTTACCCCTGCTGGTGAAGTAAAAGCAGTAGGCGGGATTTCCTATGATTTAAATTACGGTGAAGTAATGGGCGTAGTGGGAGAATCCGGTTCCGGTAAGAGCCAGGAAGCTTATTCCATCATGGGCCTTTTGCAGTCGCCGGGAAAGGTAATCGGAGGATCCATTACCTTTGAAGGCCAGGATGTGCTTTCATTTTCCAAAGAAGAGATGACAGCCTTCAGGGGAAACAAGGTGGCCATGATTTTTCAAAACCCCATGACCTGTTTAAATCCGGTTTATACCATTGGAAACCAGTTGGTGGAGGCCCTTCGTGCCCATGATACTGCTATTTCTAAGGAAGAAGCAGAAAAGCGGGCAATGGAAATGATGGAAATGGTAGGGATCAATAACGTTGAAAAGCGAATGAAGCAGTATCCCCATGAATTTTCCGGCGGTATGCGGCAGAGGGTTATGATAGCCATGGGATTAATCTGCCATCCTCAGCTTTTGATTGCAGATGAACCTACCACAGCGTTAGACGTTACGATCCAGGCCCAGATTTTGGAATTAATGAAAGCACTGCAGAAGAAAACCAAAATGGGAATCATCTTTATCACCCATAATTTAGGTGTGGTGGCAGATATTTGTGATAAAGTTTCCGTTATGTATGCCGGAAGGATTGTGGAGCAGGGCCCGGTTGACGATATTTTTTATCAGCCTGCCCATCCTTATACCATCGGCCTTCTCCGCTCCATGCCCCGTGTGGATGCAGAAAGCTATGAACGCCTGATTCCCATTGAGGGGACTCCAGTGGATATGTTAAATCCGCCGGAAGGCTGTCCCTTTGCTCCCAGGTGTGAGAAATGCATGAAGATTTGCTTGAAGAAAATGCCTCCTTACGTGGAAGTGGGCGAGAATCATCGTTCCGCCTGCTGGCTGCGGGTACAGGAGCTGATGGACAAGGAGGAAAAGTAAGATGGAAAAGGAAGAAAAAATACTCCTTGAAATAAAAAATTTACGAAAGTATTTCCCGATAAAAGGGATAAAAGGGCCGGGAGTTCAGGCGGTGCAGGATGTTTCTTTCTATATTAAAAAAGGAGAAACCCTTGGCCTGGTGGGAGAGTCCGGATGTGGAAAAACCACTTTAGGAAGAACCATCCTTCGGCTTTATGAACCAACGGGGGGGTGCATTACCTATGACGGAGTCCCTATTTATGATCAGCCATTAGGGCCTGACGGGAAGCCTCTGGGAAAGGCCAGCGCCGTTAACATGCTTCCTTACCGCCGGAAAATGCAGATTATTTTCCAGGATCCTTCCGCATCCTTAGATCCCCGTATGACGGTAGGTGAGATTATTGGGGAAGCCATTGATATCCATAAGCTGGCGGCCAATAAACAAGAACGGGCGGATATGATTAAAGAACTGCTGAAAAAAGTAGGTTTAAATACAGAACATGCAAACCGGTATCCCCATGAATTTTCAGGAGGACAGCAGCAGAGGGTAGGAATTGCAAGGGCATTAGCTGTGAAACCAGAGTTTATCGTATGTGACGAACCCATATCTGCACTGGATGTATCCATTCAGTCCCAGGTTGTGAATATGCTGGAAGACATGCAGCAGGAGATGGGCCTTACTTATCTGTTTATTGCCCACGATTTGTCGGTTGTGCGCCATATTTCCAATCGGATTGGCGTTATGTATTTAGGATCTCTTGTAGAATTGGGGGAAAGCTACGAATTAAACCGCCATCCTATCCATCCTTATACACAGACGCTTTTGTCAGCCGTTCCGGTTCCGGATCCGAAGCTTAGCCGTACCAGACAGAGAATTGTACTGGAGGGGGATATTCCAAGTCCCATGAATCCGCCAAGCGGATGCCGGTTCCATACCAGATGCCCCTATGCAAAAGAGATTTGCAGTCAGAAAATGCCTGAGTTTAAGGAGCATGAACCAGGGCACTGGGCAGCCTGCCATTTATTAGACAAATGAAAGGTTTCGATGATTCTACGGTATCAGATCCCGACGGGATTTTGATATATGGCGCACAGGCTGTGCGGAAACAAGAATCCGGATACCTTCAGCGCCTTTACTGGTATGTTTTTTAAAACATGCCTTGAGTGTGACTGGAATTCCTGCTGGTTCCACCTTTGCCGCTGATTTTTATTCGATACGGTTACTCGGTCTGAGTCCATATGTATGTACGCTATACTATGTGGGTATCTGACAGAAAATCCGTTCAGGCATAGTGTGCAAAGCGATTCCGGGAGTACTCAGATAAAAAAAAGGAGGAATGTCTATTATGAGAAAGACAAAGAAAGTTCTGTCCCTTGCCCTCGCTTCTACGATGGCTCTGTCACTGGCAGCATGCGGCGGTGGAAGTGGCACAGATACTACCACAACGGCTGCTGTTGAAACGACTACAGCGGCAGAAGCAGAAAGCAAAGAAACAGAGGAAACAAAGGCAGAAGCAGAAAGCGAAGGATCAGAAGAAGGATTTAACCTTTCTGTATGTTTAGCTTCTGAACCACAGGCAATCGACCCGGCATTAAACTCTGCTGTTGACGGTGCAATTATGATTAACCACATGTTTGAAGGGTTAACCAAGTGGGTAGATGACGGAAACGGAAATGCAATTCTGGCTCCTGGTCAGGCAGAGTCTTTCGAGAAAGCAGAGAACGAAGACGGAACCGTTACTTACACCTTTCACTTACGTGACGGCATTAAATGGTCAGACGGCCAGGACGTAACGGCAGGGGATTTCGAGTATAGCTGGAAGCGTCTGGCAAATCCGGCTACTGCTGCTGACTATTGCTATATGATTGATATGGTAAAGGGATACGCAGAAGTTGCAGCCGGAAGCGCTGAGCCGGATACCTTAGCGGTTAAGGCTATCGATGATAAGACGTTAGAAGTTGTATTAACTTATGACTGTCCTTATTTTGAAGAAATCGTAGCATTCCCCTCAACCTTCCCGGTTCGTCAGGACAAGGTAGAGGGCAACGATGAGTGGACTTACGATGTGGCAACTTACATCGGAAATGGTCCTTACAAGATGAAAGAGTGGTCCCACAACGCTTACATTGAAGTAGAGAAGAATGAAAACTACTATGATTATGAAAATCTTGGACCAGATACCATCCGTTTCGCACTGCTGGATGATGAAAATGCAATGCTGGCTGCTTACAAGAGCGGCGAGTTAGATTTTATCGAGCAGCTTCCTATGGATGAGCTTCCAAATTACTTAGCTTCCGGCGAACTGGATATTTCCGATTATCTGGGAACCTACTATGTATGCTTTAACACTGAGGATGAAGTATTCAAGGATCCTAAGATCCGTAAGGCATTCTCTCTGGTAATTGACCGCAACTACATTGTAGACAATGTATCCCAGGCAGGAGAAGTTCCTGCAACCGGATTCGTTCCTGCAGGTGTAAATGATGCAGCAGGCCCAGGACATGACGATTTCCGTACCGTAGGCGGCGAGTATTACAGCGTAGACGAGGCAGATTATGAGGCAAACTGTGAAGAGGCCCGCGCCCTTCTTGCAGAAGCCGGATATCCTGACGGAGAAGGCTTCCCTACAGTAGAGTACTTATACAATACGGCTGATAACCACAAAAAGATCGGCGAGGCTCTCCAGAATATGTGGCAGGAGCAGTTAGGCGTAACCGTTACCTTAAATAACCAGGACTGGAACGTATTCCTGGAGAACAGAAAACAGGGAAATTATCAGATTGCACGTAATGGCTGGATTGCAGACTACAATGATCCTTGTACCTTCCTGGATATGTGGTATACTGACGGCGGAAATAATGACGCACAGTACTCCAATCCGGATTATGATGCACAGATTGACGCTGCAAAAGCTACTTCCGTTGCAGAAGAGCGTATGAAAGCATTCCATGCAGCAGAAGATATCCTGATTAAGGATGATAATGTGCTGGCTCCTATTTATTTCTATACCCAGCCTAATATGCTGGCAGAAGATATCAGCGGCATGTACTATACGCCACTTGGATACTTCTTCTTCGGATATACTTCTAAGAACTAATTAACAATTACAAACCTGTATAATTGATATATGCCCCGCTGGTGCACTGCCAGCGGGGCATATATGCTGTAATGTGTTCAGTCAAATTTGTAAAAAACCCTTATAGAATTTGATCCGAAACTGTAAGAGAAAAGAAATACTTTTTCCTCTGATTTCCTGTATACTGAAACTAAAGATACTTCCCGGAATTATTTCATACGTTGGGATAAAAGCGATTTCAGGAGTATTTCAGTAAGAATAGGAGGAATCGATTATGAGAAAAAAGATTTGTGCCGTAGGAACGGTATGTGCTTTAATATTTACAGCCTGTGGAAAGGCAGGCAGTGCTGTAGCCACATCCGGAGAAGGGGCATCACAGGCAGCAGGCCAGCCTTCCGGAAGACTGCAGGTAGAATCTGTGGACAGCCAGGTGATTACGGTAACCAGCAAGGAAACGGTAAAGGTAGTACCGGATCAGGCGGAAATTATTTTTGCAGTAACCACGCAGCATAAGGATGCGGTTCAGTGTCAGAATGAGAATAAGGAAAAGCTGAATCAGCTAATTGAATCTTTAAAGGCATTGGGGATTGCAGAAACCTCAATCCAGACTTCAGGTTTTGACTTAAACCCGCGATATGACTGGGAGAAAAATGGAGAGATTATTGGGTACGAGGCAACAACCCAGGTAACGGTAGCAGATGTTAAGATCGATGAGGCAGGAACGATTATGGAAAAGTCGGTGGAATCAGGAATGAACCGGATACAGTCAGTATCCTTTCTTTCCAGCAATTACGATGAGAGCTATCAGGAGGCCTTAAAGCTGGCGGTTGACCAGGCACAGGAAAAAGCCCAGGCTTTGGCAGATGCCAGCGGCTGTACCCTTGGCCGTCCTGTTCATATTACAGAGTATACGCCTGATGACAGTTACCGTTATAACAGCCAAAAGATGATGAGCCGCAGTGCCGGAGCTGGGGCTGAGGCCAGTATGGCCGATATGGGAGCAGTTATGCCAGGTGAAATCCAGGTGGAAGCCAGCATCAGCGTAGATTATGCCATTCAGTAAGAAAGAATAAGGGGCTGCTTTTGCGGCCCCTCTATACTTATTTGTTTTTGCAGAAACTGCCATCCGGCATTAATAAATATCATTGGTAGCCTGGGGCTTATTCTTTTTTGGCTCCTTTGGAAGAGTAACATTTAAAAAGATTGCCACTAATGTTGCAACCACTACAGGAGAACGTCCGAAGATCGTAGTTGCCCATGCCGGAAACTGGGAGAGAGCAGCAGCCGACTGGGAAATTCCCATGCCAAGGGCAGCCGACAGGCCTACTATGGAAGTATTCCGGTAATTCATATCTTCTGTCATGACCAGCTTCATACCAGTCATGGCGATAGAGGCAAACACTGTTACTGTGGCTCCGCCCAAAACACACTGAGGAATGGTGGTTAAGAGGGCAGAGAATTTAGGAAACAGACCGGCGATTAAGATAATCAGGGCGGCCAGCCCTAAGGTACAGCGGTTTACTACTTTTGTGGTGGCCACAATACCTACATTTTGGCTGTAAGTGGCGGTTGGAAGGCATCCGAAGCAGGCGCCGAAAATATTAGTAACGCCGTATCCTAAGATAGCCCCCTGAAGTTCGTCTGTCCGTGGTTCTCTGGAAAGGCCGCCGCTGGTGGTTGCTGAGAAATCACCAATGGCTTGAACTGCATTAATAGCAAACAGGATTCCGATGGCTACACAGGAGGAAATTTCAAACTGGATAGGGAAGTGGAAGAGCCTGGGAAGCTGAAATACACCGGCTTCCGCTACACTGGAAAAATTAACCATTCCGCAGACTGCAGCTACTACATATCCAAAAGCCATTCCGATCAGAATAGAAGCAAGCTTTAAAATTCCCGTTGCAAAGTGATTTAATATGGTAACAACCAGCAATGTTACAATTGCGATTGCCCAGTTTTTCGGGGAACCGAATTCCGGGCTGCCTACGCCTCCGGCCATGTAGTTAATGGCAGTGGGGTATAAGGATAAACCGATGGTAAATACCACAGTTCCGGCGATCAAAGGCGGAAACAGTTTTCTGATTTTACGGATAGAAAGCGCTACAAGAATTGCCACAACGCCTCCTATAATCTGTGCACCGAAAATCGCCCCGATTCCATATCCCTCTGCAATAGCCTGCATACTGGGAACATAGGCAAAGGAAACGCCGATAATTACCGGAAGGGCAGAGCCCAAATGCAATCCGGTTTTAGAACCAATAGGAAAAAGCTGAAGCATTGTGGACAGTGCGGAAATAACCAGGGATGCCTGGATTAAAATAACCCGATCCGGACCGCTGATTCCGGCTGCACCGGAAATAATAATAGCAGGGGTAACGCACCCTACAATCATGGCTACCACATGCTGAAGTGCAAGAGGCAGCGCCTGGCTCAGTTTTGGAATTCCATCAAGTTCGAAAATGGATGCATATGTACGTTCATTTTTCATATTGTAACCCTCCGTTTGAATACTTTGAGTACTCTTATCTGCTGCTTGCTTCTACTGATGGATCCGGGTTCCTGTTTTTCCCAGTATGCCGTCTTTTGCTTTTTCCAGCAGAGTAATCAGTGCTGTGCGTCCTTCTTTGGAACTTGCGAATTCAACAGCCGCCTGAACCTTAGGAAGCATAGAACCAGGGGCAAAATGCCCTTCCCCAATATAGGTATTTGCTTCTTCCACGGTTAAATCATCCAGCCACTTTACATCTGGTTTTCCAAAACGGATTGCCGCTTTTTCCACTGCTGTAAGGATGATTAAAAAGTCAGCATCCAGTTCTTTCGCTAACAGACAGCTTGCAAAGTCTTTATCAATAACAGCACTGGCGCCTTTTAAATGATTTCCCTGACGTGTAACCGGGATACCGCCGCCGCCGCATGCAATCACCAACTGTCCGGAATCAACCAGAGAGCGGATTGCTCCGATTTCAATAATTTCCGCTGGCTTGGGGGAAGCAACCACACGTCGGTAACCTCTTCCTGCATCTTCCTTCATAATATAACCGTATTTTTCTTCCGCCATCTTTGCCTGTTCTTCGGTCATAAAGTGGCCGATTGGTTTTGAGGGCGACTGAAAAGCTGGATCTTCCTGGTCTACCCGGATCTGAGTGATCATGGTAGCAACCGGAATATCGTAAATTTCACGGTTGTAAAGTTCTTCCCGAAGGGCATTCTGCAAGTCGTAGCCGATATAAGCCTGGCTCATGGCAACACAGACAGAGAGGGGAGTATTGGGCTGATTTGCGTCTTCCCGGCTGAGGGCTGCCATAGCATTATTGATCATACCAACCTGAGGCCCGTTTCCATGGGCTACAACGACTTCACAGCCTTCCTCAATTAAATCAACGATTGCTTTTGCAGTAATTTTAACGGCTGCCATTTGTTCCGGGAGTGTATTTCCAAGGGCATTGCCTCCTAAGGCAATCACAATTCTTTTTTTCTTTTCCATATTTTTCTTTACCTTTCCATTTATTATCGAATATGCCTGATTTTCCGATCCGACTGGGAGCAGAACAAACCTCCAGGGGATGCGCACTTCGCGCCTAAAGAAACTGCCTGCTGACGCAGACGCGCTCCGGCGCGAGAGTCCGATGAATCGGACCCTTTTTTCCTTTTATAGGAATTGTATCCTATAAAGGAAAAAGACAAAAAGAACCGCCTGGCATACAATCAGGCGGCCCTTTGAGGACTGGCTTAAAAATTGAAAGCAAGATTCAGCCAATGTTAAAATGCTTTATTCAAAAATTCGGGGAGCTTTTCTCTCTTCTAATTTCTTTAAGATTTCCTGTGGATTTTCAAACTTGGCAAGGAAGATCATTGCAGCAATGATGTATGGCTTGAAGCTGGCTTCTTTGTACAGCGGATCACGGTAACGGTCAAATACAGAGGCATCTACTTCACCGGTTTCGCAGCTAACTCCGGTAATATCAGCCGGCAGGCAGTGGAGATACAGAGCTTTGCCGTCTTTCGTAGTTTTCATCAGTTCTTCTGTACATGCCCAATCCTTATGCTGTGCGTTCTGTGCAAGAAGCTCTTTTTCCAGAGCCTTGATTCCGTCGGTATCGCCCTTGCCGTAAAGATCCGTTCTCTTTTCCATAGCAGCGAAAGGAGCCCAGCTCTTTGGATAAACAATGTCAGCATCCTTAAAGGCTTCTTCCATAGAATTTACACGCTTAAAGGAACCGCCGGTTTTTTCTGCATTCTTCTTTGCAACTTCCTCTACTTCTGGCATTACTTCATAGCCTTCCGGATGAGCCAGCACTACATCCATGCCAAAACGGGTCATCAGTCCGATTACACCCTGGGGAACAGACAGCGGCTTTCCATAAGAAGGAGAGTAAGCCCAGGTCATAGCCAGCTTTTTGCCTTTTAAGTTTTCTACGCCGCCAAATTCATGAATAATGTGAAGCATATCTGCCATACACTGGGTAGGATGATCGATGTCACACTGTAAGTTTACTAAGGTTGGCTTCTGCTCCAGAATGCCCGCCTTGTTTCCTTCTGTTACAGCATCTACTACATCATGCATATATTTGTTGCCTTTTCCAATATACATATCGTCACGGATACCGATTACGTCTGCCATAAAGGAAATCATATTAGCAGTTTCACGAACGGTTTCACCGTGGGCAATCTGGGATTTTCCTTCATCCAGATCCTGTACTTCCAGGCCTAACAGGTTGCAGGCAGAAGCAAAAGAGAAGCGGGTACGGGTAGAATTATCGCGGAATAAGGAGATTCCAAGACCGCTTTCAAATACCTTGGTGGAAATGTTGTTTTCCCGCATAAACCGGAGAGCGTCAGCTACGGTAAAGACAGCTTCTAATTCTTCATCCGTCTTTTCCCAGGTTAAAAAGAAATCATTATTATACATTTCCTTAAAGTTTAAAGCGTTTAATTTATCAATATAATCCTGAAGAGTTTTCATATGAGGTTTGCTCCTTTTCTATTATTAAAATTTATTTTCGCTGTGGTGCCGTATTATAAATAATGGAAATCAATAGGTGCTGCATTAGAAAATTTGTGCAGAAATTTTCTAAAAATAAGTCAGTCTGTATGGGGGCTTCAAATTACCCCCTGGCCCCCATACAAAAGATGATGCAGGTACGTTTGATTATTTGCAGTATAAGGTTGGAAGAGCAGCATAAACAGCCGCGCATCTTACCAAATCGTCTTTCCAGGTTTTTTCATTCGGTGCATGAGCCTGAGCCTCTGCGCCAGGTCCAAAACCGATGCATGGAATGCCGTTCCGTCCCATAATGGAAACGCCGTTGGTAGAGAAGGTCCATTTATCCGTTAACGGGCGCACTTTTCTCATTTCCAGAGTTTCTGCATTACCCTGTCTTTCATCGCCGTAAAGTCCCTTGTGAGCCTCTTCCAGTGCCTTTGTTACCTTGTGATCCTCCGGAATTACCCAGGTTGGGAAGTAGCATTCGATGGGATATACCAGATCCTTATAAGATGGGCGGGCATACTCATACATGGAAACGGTTACGTCTTTGCCGTACTTTTGTACGCTTGGCAGCGCACGGATTTCATCCAGACAACTTTCCCAGGTTTCACCGGCAGTCATACGGCGGTCTAAGGAAACGGAGCAGGAGTCAGCAACTGCACAGCGGCTTGGTGAGGTAAAGAAGATTTCAGAGGTGGTTACGGTTCCGCGTCCTAAGAAGCGGGCTTCCTTCCACTGAGGATTGTACTTTTCATCCAGCATCTTAACCAAACCTTTTACGGTGGTGCCATCATTTGCGTCATTTTCATTTAAAGCCCGGATGTCCTGAAGAATGTCTGCCATCTTATAGATTGCGTTATCGCCGCGCTCTGGAGCGGAACCATGGCAGGAAACGCCAGTTACATCTACACGGATTTCCATACGGCCTCTCTGGCCTCTGTAAATGCCGCCGTCAGTAGGCTCTGTGGAAACAACAAATTCCGGACGTACTTTGTCTTCATTAATAATATACTGCCAGCATAAGCCGTCACAGTCTTCTTCCTGAACGGTTCCGGTTACTAAAACGGTGTACTGATCGCTTAACAGGCCTAAATCTTTCATGATTTTTGCGCCGTAAACAGCAGATACAATACCGCCTAACTGATCGGAGGTGCCGCGGCCGCCGATTTCAGAATCCGACTCAAATCCTTCATACGGATCAAATTTCCAGTTATCCCGGTTGCCGATGCCTACGGTGTCGATATGAGCATCGAATGCGATTAAGGTTTTGCCAGTTCCCATGTATCCCAGCACGTTCCCCATTGGGTCGATCTCAACCTTATTAAAATCCAGTTTTCTCATTTCTTCTGCGATTCTGTCGATGTGCTCTTTCTCGCCGCAGCTTTCGCCGGGGAATTTTACAATGTCACGTAAAAACTTGGTCATGTCTGCTTCATAGTTTTTTGCTGCTTCTTTGATTTGATTAAAATCCATAATTCAGTCCTCCATAAGATTTGTTTGGTTGTTTGAATTGTGGGTCGTATATTTAATTTTTAATACCCCGTATCCCCCGCCGGAAGTATGAAGCTTTATGGTAAAGAGAATTATCTCTCTTTTCCTTCCCATACAATGTTTTTGTAACGCTCTGGATCCGTATCCCCTTCTGTGGAGAAGAGCAGCACTTTGGAATTTTCGTTTAATCCGATTGCATCCCGAAGATCCTTGTACTCATCCATGGTCATCATGGCAGCCAGTGCACCGAATGGAGCAGCGCCGGATTCCCCGCTGGTAACCTGAGGATCCCCTTTAATAGGAGCGGCTAACATCCGCATTCCCTTAGCAGCTACCCAGTCAGGAGCAGCGATAAATACTTTTACGTGATTCTTTAAAATATCCCAGGAAATGGTATTTGGCTCCCCGCAAGCAAGACCGGCCATAATGGTCTGCATATCTCCGTCTACAATCCTTAAATCTCCGTCGCCTGCAGCAGCGCCCTTGTAAAGACAGGCAGCTACATCTGCTTCCACCACCACTACAGTAGGCGGATTTTCCGGATAACGGTTTGCAAAGTAACCCTGAACTGCTCCGGCTAAGGAACCTACCCCTGCCTGAACGAATACGTGGGTGGGGCGGTGGCATCCCAATTCTTCTAACTGCTCATTGGCTTCCATAGCCATTGTTCCGTAACCCTGCATAATCCAGGCCGGGATTTCTTCATAGCCATCCCAGGCAGTATCCTGCACAACCACGCCGTTTGGCGTTTTTGCGGCAGCGGCAGCAGCCATACGGACACATTCATCATAGTTAACCTCTTCGATAGTAGCCTGTGCCCCTTCTTTTTGGATATTTTCAAGACGGGTTTTGGTAGAACCCTTTGGCATATAAACCACCGATTTCTGACCTAAGCGGTTTGCTGCCCAGGCAACGCCGCGGCCGTGGTTTCCGTCTGTAGCAGTAAAAAAGGTTGCCTGGCCGAATTCTTCTTTTAGTTTCTGGGAAGTCAGTACCTCATAAGGAAGCTGGGAAACATCTTTTCCAGTCTGTTTTGCTATGTAGCGGGCCATGGCGAAGGAGCCGCCTAATACTTTAAAGGCATTTAAGCCGAAGCGATAGGACTCATCTTTTAAATAAACTTCCTTAAGTCCTAAGTAGTTTGCCATTTCTTCCAGTTTCCTTAAAGGGGTTTTGCTGTACTGCGGAAAGCTTTCATGGAAGGTTCTGGCTTTTTTGATTTCCTCCAGAGCCATTACCTTCAACTGGGAATCTGAAGTTTTTGGCATCTGGTTTTCCACCCATTTCATTGGCTGGTTCATGTGTGATTCCTCCTTGTTTTATTATCGGGTCAGCAAGATTACTGCTGAATCGTTTTTCGTTTGCAGGCTATGATGCGGATTCCTCATCATGTTTCCTGTTTACATCAATGTAACTGTATAAGGTGAATTTGGAAATTCCGAAATATTTCGAAACCTTATCACCGGATTTCGTAATCAGAAAGGCTCCGGCATCATTTAAAAATTGAATCGCCCGGATTTTTTCATCCTTATTCATAAGAGCGGCAGGTTTTCCTACTAAGGCTACAGACTGTTCGATTAAATTATCCAGCAAATCCGTTACATTGGTAACAATCTGTTCCGGCTGCTGTTTGGCAGTTTGCTCTTCTGTTTCAATAAGAGTTTTGATGGCCTGGTCAAAGCTGATAAATCCGGTAATATCGTGATTAATGGATAACATATAACGGATATTTCCTGTTTCATCCTGGATATACATGGTGCTGGACTTTAAGATTCTTCCATTGGAAGTTTTTGTCAAGTAACCTAAATGATCCTGAAGCGATTCGGGATGCTTCCAAACGGCATCCATGGCCTCCAGCACAACTCTGGAAGGACCGCCTCCTACCTTTCTGTTGGTGATATGGCCATTTTCAATATGGAGGATGGAGCGCTCCGGATCCGTAGACTTTAAGTCATGAATTACAATCTCACAGTCGCTTCCGAATTGTTTTGCAAAGCCGTGGGCAACCTGGATTAATAATTCTAATGTATGGCTGTTCATTGATATCCCTCCCCTGCTGCTTGATGGTAGTCGGTGTTGCTTTCTATAACCATCATAGCACAAAAAATTGGAATTGCAAGAGGAAAATACAAAAATTTTTAGATATTCTAAATTTTTTTGTATTTGTGCTTGCAAAGCGAGGGCTATAGTGATAATATTAAGATATCAAGATGATGCAGTGGAATGAATTATGCAAGTTGCATAAAAATTGGCTTATTTTTTGTGCAGAAAAGATAGGCCAATAAAAAAAGTAATTCATAATGACCAAGGGAAAATTGGAAAAGGAGAAAAGCTATGATAATAATTGGAAACGGGCGTCTAATCACAAGAAATGATGCAGATCCCTTCTATGAAAACGGAGCAGTGGCAGCAGACGGCGGCGTGATCGTAAAGGTGGGAGAAACGGATCTGATTAAGAAAGAATACCCTGATGCAGAGTTTATTGATGCAAAAGGCGGGGTGATTATGCCGGCTTTCATTAATACTCATGAGCATATCTACAGTGCTATGGCCAGAGGGTTAAGCATTAACGGATATGATCCCCATGGATTTTTAGATATTTTAGACGGAATGTGGTGGACCATTGACCGTCATCTTACCATCGAACAGACCAGGCAGAGCGCGATGGCTACTTATATTGACAGCATTAAGAATGGAGTAACTACGGTATTTGACCATCATGCCAGCTTTGGTCAGATTCCGGACAGCTTATCGGCCATTGAAGAGGCAGCCAAAACCTTAGGAATCCGCACCTGTTTGTGCTATGAGATTTCAGACCGGGACGGAAAAGATAAGGCTTTGGCTTCTGTCCTGGAAAATGAGCGGTTTATCAAACATGCTCAGGCAGACGATGGCGATATGATCGCCGGAATGATGGGAATGCATGCATCCTTTACTATATCAGATGAAACCATGGCTCTCTGCCAGGAACATAAGCCTGCCGGAGCCGGATACCATATCCATGTGGCAGAAGGGATTGAAGATCTTCATCATTGCCTAAAACATTATGGAAAACGGATTTTAGATCGTCTGTATGATTGGGATATATTAGGAGAGAAAACCATTACTGCCCACTGTATCTATGTAAACCGGCATGAGATGGAGTTATTAAAGGAAACGGATACCATGGTAGTGCATAATCCGGAATCTAACATGGGAAATGCATGCGGATGCCCGCCTACGATGGAAATCGTTCACCATGGCGTAGTTACCGGCCTTGGGACAGACGGATATACCCATGATGTGCTGGAATCTTATAAAGTGGCAAATGTACTTCATAAACATCATCTTTGTGATGCCACAGCAGCCTGGGGTGAGGTGCCGGGGATGCTGTTTGAAGGGAATGCGAAAATTGCAGGAAGGTATTTTAAGAAGGAACTTGGAGTATTAAAAGAAGGGGCTGCAGCAGATGTGATTGTAGCAGACTATATCCCGAGAACTCCGATGAATGCTTCCAATGTAAACGGTCATATTCTGTTTGGAATGACCGGTCGGAGCGTAGTGACCACTATGTGCAACGGCAAAGTGCTGATGAAGGATCGGGTGCTGTTAGGAATTGATGAGGAAAAGGCCCTGGCCGATGTAAGAGCTGAGGCTGCTAAGCTGTGGAAGAGTATTAACGGGTAGATCTCGTTTTGTGTGGATTAAATTAAGGAAACGATGAAATCAGGAGGAAATGAAAATGAGTGATAAGATGACGCCAATTCCATTTTCAAAATTAATGGAGTGGATGCTGCTGGAAAATAATCATAATGGAACGGTTTTTGGAATTCACAGGCCGTTTGTGGCAGAAAAAGGGAAAGCCTATGAGATTTTCGGAAGAAAGCTGGAAACGCCTTTTGGACCGGCTGCAGGGCCTCATACCCAGTTGGCGCAGAATATTATGGCAGCTTATTATGCCGGGAGCCGGTTCTTTGAGCTGAAAACGGTGCAGGTTCTGGATGGAGAAGATCTGCCCGTTTCCAAGCCCTGTATCAAAGCAGACGATGAGTGCTATAACGTAGAGTGGTCAACCGAGCTTTATGTGCCCCAGGCGTTTGATGAATATGTAAAGGCCTGGTTTGCCTGTCAGGTAATGGCAGTGGAATTTGGCCTGGGCGCTATGGATGGATTCCAGTTTAATATGAGCGTTGGATACGATCTGGCTGGGATTAAGACAGAAAAAATCGATCGGTTTATTGAAGGCATGAAAGATGCTTCTGAAACTGCTGTTTTTAAAGAGTGCAGGCAGTGGCTTTTGGAAAATCTGAACCAGTTCTCTCATTTAACCAGAGAAGATGTGGAGTCGATCTCTCCGAATATTTGCAACAGTATTACCCTTTCCACCCTTCACGGATGCCCGCCGGATGAGATTGAGCGAATTGCCAGTTACCTCTTGACCGGGAAAAAGACAAATACCTTTATCAAATGCAATCCAACCTTGTTAGGCTATGAATATGCAAGGAATTTGATGGATGAGATGGGCTATGATTATGTGGCCTTCGGTGACTTCCATTTTAAAGACGACTTACAGTATGAAGATGCCGTTCCTATGTTAAACCGTCTTCAGGCTTTGGCTGATGAAAACAGCCTGCAGTTTGGGGTAAAGATTACCAATACCTTCCCTGTAGATATTAAGGCAGGAGAACTGCCAGGGGAAGAAATGTATATGTCAGGAAAATCCCTGTATGCCCTTTCTATGTCAGTGGCAGCGAAGCTTTCAAAGGATTTTGGCGGGAAACTTCGGATTTCTTACTCCGGTGGCGCTGATGCATTTAATATAGAAGAAATTGTGGATGCGGGAATCTGGCCGGTAACCATGGCAACCACTATGTTAAAGCCGGGAGGCTACCAGAGGCTTTCTCAGATTGGAGAGCTGTTTGCAGCAAAGGATCCAGCCGTATTTTCCGGTGTAGATGGGGCCAAGGTAAGCGAGATGGTAGAGCAGGTAAAGGAAAATCCCTACCACGTAAAGGCAGTAAAGCCTCTTCCTTCCAGGAAGATGAAAAAAGAAGTGCCGTTGATTGACTGTTTTGCGGCACCGTGTAAAGAGGGCTGCCCCATTCATCAGGACATTACTGCTTACTTAAAGCTTACCGGGGAAGGAAAGTACCAGGAGGCATTAAAGGTAATTACCGAAAAGAATCCCCTTCCATTTATTACCGGAACCATTTGTGCTCATAACTGTATGAGCAAATGTACCAGGAATTTCTATGAAGATCCGGTAAATATCCGCGGCGCTAAGTTAAAGGCGGCAGAAGGCGGGTATCAGGCCTTTATGGAAGAGATTTTGGCAGAATCCAAAAAGAAAGAGGCTTCCGGAAAGAAGGTAGCTGTAGTAGGAGGCGGGCCAGCCGGCCTTTCAGCCGCTTACTTCCTGGCAAAAGGCGGATGTCAGGTAACGCTGTTTGAAAAAGATGAAAAGCTTGGGGGCGTGGTTAGAAATATTATTCCTGGTTTCCGGATTTCAGAGGAAGCGATTGAAAAAGATGTGGCGCTGATCCGGTCTATGGGCGTGGAGCTGGTAACTGGAAAAGAAATTAAGGATGTGAAAGCCCTTAAGGATACGTATTCGGCAGTTGTCCTGGCAGTGGGAGCAAGTGAGCCGGGAGTCCTTCGGCTGGAGGCAGGAGAACCTGTAAATGCTCTTGAATTTTTGCGGAAGTTTAAGGAAACCGGCGGAAAAGCAGATCTTGGCAAACAGGTTGTAGTAATCGGCGGCGGCAATACTGCTATGGATACAGCACGGGCAGCTAAGAAGAATGCAGGGGTAGAAAAAGTTTCCTTAGTGTACCGCCGTACCAAACGCTATATGCCTGCTGATGCGGAAGAACTGGAGATGGCCATTGAAGATGGCGTAGAGTTTGCCGAGCTGTTAGCTCCGGTCAGCCTTGCAGACGGTGTATTAACCTGTAAAAAGATGGTGTTAGGCGACTATGATGCCAGCGGCAGAAGAGGCGTAGTAGAAACGGATCAGATTGTGACGGTTCCGGCAGATACGGTGATTGCAGCAGTAGGAGAGAAGGTTCCGTCCGGTTTTTACCGTTCCATTGGAATCGCTGTGGATGACAGAGGACGGGCAGTGGTAAATCCGGAAACCATGGAAACCAGCATAAACGGCATCTATGCGGCAGGCGACGGCGTAAAAGGCCCGGCTACTGTAGTAGAAGGGATCCGTGACGGCCGAATAGCGGCAGAAGCCATTACAGGTAAGGTTCTGGCATCGGATTTTGAAGAAAATGCAGAGGAAAGGGCCATTTATGAAAAGAAAGGCCGCCTTATGAAAGAAAGCGAAAAGCCGGAAAGCGGCCGCTGCTTAACTTGTTCGGCTGTCTGCGAAAACTGTGTGGAAGTATGTCCAAACCGTGCCAATATTGCACTTAAGGTTCCTGGAAGAAGGATGAATCAGATTATCCATGTGGACTATATGTGTAATGAATGCGGAAACTGCCGCAGCTTCTGTCCTTATGACAGTGCTCCGTATCTGGATAAGTTTACCTTATTTGCCAATGAGTCTGATATGGAAAACAGCAAAAACCAGGGCTTTGCGGTAACAGACAAGAGCAAAGGAACTTGCAAAGTAAGGCTGTTCGGGAAAATTCTTGATTATACAGCAAAAACCGCACCGGAAGA
The DNA here is from genome assembly GCA_022796475.1 of Lachnospiraceae bacterium. GTDB lineage: Bacteria > Bacillota > Clostridia > Lachnospirales > Lachnospiraceae > Caccovicinus. The sequence continues at coordinate 58,327 of JAAWIS010000006.1, forward strand.
AATTCCTGAGGGAATCCGTCAGATCATTGATACCGTTGTAAAGGATTATGAGTATCTGCTGCTGTAATAAACAGGATAGAAGTTCACAATAGTTAAGGCGCTGTGAAAGTATTTTGAAAAAGAGAGGGAGGGGTTATGGCAAGAACGAAAACAGAAAAGGTGGTTTTTACCTTCCATACCACCACCCAGGCCATGTACATGGAACAGTGCTGTAAGAAAGAGAGGGGTGACGGCAGGTTGATTCCGGTTCCCCGGCAGATTTCTGCCGGCTGCGGAATGGCCTGGTGTGCTCCTTACCAGGCACGTTTGGAATTGGAACAAATCATAAAGGCACATAATGTAGAAGTGGAGGGTGTATATGAGCTCTTGTTGTAAGGTTTGGATCAATGGAAATGAGTGGGAAGGAAACCCGGATCGGAAACTGATTGATGTACTGCGAAACGATTACCACTGCAAATCAGTAAAGGATGGCTGCAGCGAAGGCGCCTGCGGAACCTGCACCGTTTTGGCAGACGGAAAGGCTGTCAAAGCCTGTGTGCAGAAAATGAGCCGGATGGAAGGGAAGCATATTCTAACTGTAGAAGGCTTTAGCCAGAAGGAGAAGGATATTTATGTGTATGCCTTCGGAGAGGCAGGAGCTGTTCAGTGCGGTTTCTGTATCCCAGGGATGGTAATCTGTGCAAAAGGACTTTTGGATGAAAAGCCAAGTCCCAGCCGGACGGAAATCGCATTTGCCATCCGGAATAATTTCTGCCGGTGTACCGGATATAAGAAGATTATTGACGGGATTGAACTGGCAGGGAAAATGCTTCGGGAAGGACTTTCCCCGGAGGATATGGAGAAGGAAAAAGAGGAAAATAAGATACCGGAAAGCCAAGGGGGAATCAAGGTAGGTTCCCAGATCCACCGGATCGATGTTGAAGGAAAGGTTCTTGGAACCGGGGAATATGTAGATGATTTAGAGCTTCCGGGGATGATTTACGGAAGTGCAGTCCGAAGCAAATATCCCAGGGCAAAGGTGCTTGCAATTCACACAGAGGCGGCAAAAGCTCTGCCTGGAGTCGTATGTGTGCTGACCAAAGAAGATGTGCCAGGGAAAAATAAGGTAGGCCATTTAAAGCAGGACTGGGATACGATGATCGGCGTTGGGGAGATTACTCATTATCTGGGAGATGCCATAGCCATTGTAGCCGCTGAAACTCCGGAAATTTTAGACCAGGCGAAAGCTTTGGTGGAAGTAGAGTATGAGGAACTGGTTCCCATGACATGTCCGGCAGACAGTCTGGCAGAAGGGGCGCCTATGCTTCATGAGGGCGGAAATATTTTAAGCCATGAGCATTTGGTGCGGGGAAATGCAGATGAAATGATTGCAAATTCCAAATATAAGGTAACCAGGCATTATGAAACCCCATGGACGGAACACGCTTTTCTGGAACCGGAGGCAGCAGTAGCGTTTCCTTTTGATGACGGAGTATTTATTTATTCCACTGATCAGGGAACGTATGATACCCGCCATGAAACCTCTATTCTTTTGGGACTTCCCCCGGAAAAGGTGATTGTGGAAAATAAGTTAGTAGGCGGCGGCTTCGGCGGAAAAGAAGATGTAACGGTGCAGCACCATGCGGCCTTGATCGCCTATTTAACTAAAAGGACTGTGAAATGCAAGCTGACCAGGAAGGAAAGCCTGCTGATTCATCCAAAGCGTCATCCTATGAGCATTGACATGACCACAGCTTGTGATGAAAACGGAATGCTGACTGCTATGAAGGCAGTGGTGGTTTCAGATACAGGAGCATATGCATCCCTTGGAGGGCCGGTGCTTCAGAGAGCCTGTACCCATGCGGCAGGGCCTTATAATTATCAGGTAGTAGATATTGACGGCAAGGCGATTTATACCAATAATCCTCCTGCAGGAGCCTTCCGTGGCTTTGGAGTAACCCAAACCTGCTTTGCAACGGAATGTAATTTAAATCTGCTGGCAGAGATGGCAGGGTTAAGCCCATGGGAAATCCGATACCGCAATGCTATCCGCCCAGGCCAGGTCCTTCCCAATGGCCAGATTGCAGATGATTCTACAGGGCTGGCGGAAACTTTAGAGGCTGTAAAAGAAATCTATGAAAGCAGCCCTTATGCAGGAATCGGGTGTGCTATGAAAAATGCCGGCGTAGGTGTGGGAATCCCGGATACAGGCCGGGTGCGGCTTTTGGTAGAAGGCGGAAAAGCCCATATCCATGCAGGAGCCTCTTGTATTGGCCAGGGGTTAGGGACTGTGCTGGTGCAGATCCTTTGTGAAACCTTGGAAGAAGGGCTTGATCGTGTGGTTTACCATCAGCCTAATACGGGAATGGCGCCGGATTCCGGAACCACATCCGGTTCCAGACAGACGTTGATTACCGGAGAGGCGGCAAGAAGGGCAGCCTTGGATCTGAAGGAAGCTTTGAAGGCAGCAGGAAATGACTGGGAAAAGCTGGAAGGCCGTGAGTTTTATGCAGAATATCTGGCAAAAACGGATAAGATGGGAACTCCGGTGCCCAATCCGGTTTCTCATGTGGCCTATGGGTATGCAACTCAGGTGTGTATTTTAAATGAAGATGGAACCATTAAAAAGGTAGTTGCTGCCCACGATGTAGGAAAAGCAGTGAATCCAAAAAGTGTGGAAGGGCAGATTGAAGGCGGCGTGGTAATGAGTCTTGGCTATGCGCTGACAGAACAGTATCCGCTGAAAGATTGTGTTCCCACTGCAAAATTTGGAACTCTTGGTTTGTTCCGGGCAGATAAAACGCCGGATGTGGAAAGCATTATTGTGGAAAAAGCAGGAATTAAAGAGGCTTATGGAGCCATTGGAGTAGGAGAGATAACTTCTATTCCTACAGCCCCGGCAGTACAGGGCGCTTACTATAAGTGGAACGGACAGTTCCAGACTTCTCTGCCTCTTGCAGGAACGCCTTATCGGAAAAAATAGTGTTGCGGTATTCCTGGAAATGGTTTGACACCTGTTTTGCAGCCATGTTCCGGAGATACCTGCTGTCAGTTTGGAGGGATGCTTGTGAAGACACTTTTAAAGGGAGGTTATGTGGTTTCTTCATCAGGAACGGTGAAGGCCGATGTGCTGCTGGAGGGTGAAAGGATTGCTGCTGTAGGGCAAGGGCTTTGCCCGGAAGACGGCGCAGATGACACAGAAGTTTTGGATGTGTCAGAGAAGCTTTTGTTTCCGGGATTTATTGACGCTCATACCCATTTTGACCTGCATGTGGCGGGAACTGTAACGGCAGACGATTTTGAAACGGGAACCAAGGCGGCGATACGGGGAGGAACCACCACAATTATCGATTTCGGAACCCAGTATCCGGGAGAAACCTTGATGGAAGGGCTGGAGAATTGGCATAAGAAAGCAGAAGGGAAGTGTTCCTGCGATTATGGGTTCCATATGTCCATCACTGACTGGAATCCGGAGGTAAGCCGGGAGATTGATAAGATGGCAGAAGAAGGCGTGACTTCCTATAAACTTTACATGACATATGACACCCAGGTAGATGATAAAACCATTTATGAAATTTTAAAACGGCTGAAAGATGTAAAAGGGATTGCCGGGGTTCACTGCGAAAACAGCGGTGTGATTGCAGCGCTTCAGGAGGAAGCAGAAAAAGCTGGGAAAATGGGAGTTTTAAGCCATCCTGCTACCCGTCCGGCACAGGCAGAAGCAGAGGCTATTCAGCGGCTTTTGCGCTTGGCGGAAATTGCCGGGGCTCCGGTGGTAGTGGTGCATCTGACTTGTGAGGAAGGCTTAAAGGAAATTCAGGCAGCCAGAAACAGGGGACAGGAGGTTTATGCAGAAACCTGCCCTCAGTATCTGTTAATGGACGACAGCTTGTATCAGCTTCCCGGATTTCAGGGGGCAAAGTATGTGATTGCGCCGCCTTTGCGGAAGAAAACAGATCAAAAGGCCCTTTGGTCCGGCTTAAAGGAAAAGGAAATTCAGACCATTTCCACGGATCACTGCAGTTTTACCCTGAAGCAGAAAGAATTGGGACTTGCGGATTTCAGGAAGATTCCAGGCGGGATGCCTGGAGTGGAAACCAGAGGGATTTTGATGTACAGCCAAGGGGTGTGCAGCAAAAAAATAACTTGTGAGGAAATGTGCATGGCCCTGTCGGAAAATCCGGCAAAGCTTTATGGCATGTATCCGAAAAAAGGGGTGATCGCACCGGGAAGCGATGGAGATCTTGTAGTATTGGATCCCAGGGCAGAGGATGTGATTACAGCAAAGGATCAGCTTCAGAATGTGGATTATGCACCTTTTGAAGGTCTTACGGTACAGGGAAGGATTGAAACGGTATTCCTTCGGGGGCAGAAGGTGGTGGAAAATCACCAGGTAGTACAGGAAAAGAAGGGGCGTTATGTAGCCCGCAGGCCATATCAGGAGCTGTAACCTTACGATATGGGAAATGCAAATGGATTTTCTGTATGGGATATCAAATAATACAGACGGAAAGCCGGTCTGCCAAAAAGGCGGATCGGTATTTCTACAGCACCGTTATATTTTTAAAAATATAACGGTAGTTCATACAGATGAAAACAGGATTTTATGAGAAAGGAATAGGAGAAAACTAATGAGCGAAAAAAAGATGCTGGTTGTTTGGGGAGTTATCTTAGGAGGAATCGGGGCAGTGCTTGCTTTCTTTGGAAATCCGGGAAATATGGCCTTTTGCATTGCCTGCTTTGTGCGGGATATGGCAGGGGCATCCCGGTTCCATCAGGCAGCAGTGGTGCAGTATATGAGGCCGGAAATCATCGGACTGGTGATTGGGGCATTTGTTATTTCTCTTGGAACCAGGGAATACCGATCCACAGGAGGATCTTCCCCTATGATTCGTTTTCTGCTGGGGATCATAACCATGATAGGGGCGCTGGTGTTTTTAGGCTGTCCTCTGCGCATGGTACTGCGTATGGCAGGCGGTGATTTAAATGCATATGTGGCATTTGTGGGATTTGCACTGGGGGCTGCTACCGGAAGTTATTTTTTGAAAAAAGGATTTAGCCTGGGACGGGCCTATGATACTCAAAAGGTAAGCGGCTACGTCCTTCCCGGGATTTTGGCACTTTTACTGGTACTCAGTGTGGCTACCACCTTATTTACAGCCAGTACAGAAGGGCCGGGAAGTATGCACGCTCCAGCAATCATTTCTCTGGCAGCGGGACTTATCTTTGGAGCGATTGCCCAAAAAGCAAGAACCTGCTTTGCAGGCGGGATCCGGGATGCGGTATTAATGAAGAATTTCGACTTATTGATCGTAATCGGTTCTTTGTTTGCGGCAATGCTGGTTTATAATCTGGCAGCCGGCGGCTTTCATTTAAGCTTTGCAGGACAGCCGGTAGCCCATACAGAGCATATCTGGAATATGCTGGGGATGTATACCGTTGGCTTGGCGGCAGTTTTGGCAGGGGGATGTCCTCTGCGCCAGTTGATTTTAGCAGGCCAGGGATCCGGGGATTCGGCAATTTATGTGGCAGGAATGTTTATTGGCGCAGCCATCTGCCATAATTTTGGCCTGGCTTCCAGCGGAAATGGAACTACAGGGGCAGGCCGGGTTGCCTGTGTCGTCTGCATCATCATTTTGCTGGTTCTTGGGATGGTGTGCAAACGGGAAAAAAGATAAACAAAGGATCCGATCATGTTGGACTCAATGATACAAGGAGGAAGAAAATGGAAATTGATGTAAGAGGGCTTTCCTGCCCGGAACCTGTACTAATGGTAATGGATGCAATGGATGAAAATCCCGGGGCACAGCTTACGGTTCGTTCCGATGCGGCTCACACCAGGGATAATATTGTGAAACTGGCACAGAACGAGGGGCGGTCGGTTACAGTTACGGAAAATGGGAGAAACTATGTAATTCAGATTGAGTGACGGCAAATGTGGGGAGTGACACAATGGTGCAGGAAGGGCCGGGCAGTGAGAGGCATATCCCGACATTACCGCACACTCTCTCTGGAAAAAGGAAACCAAAATGCAGTCCAGATAAAAATTGTAGCTTGATAAAAAATGTGATACAATGCAGAATAGGCAGAGAGGCATGGATATGGAAATTTTGCACAGAATGGATTAAGGGGCCCCTTGTTCAATGAGGGTAACGTACTTGAATAAAGAAATGAGGTGTTTGTTTGGAACCGGAGAAAATTGTATTTTGCAAAGGCGGCGGATGTACGGCAAAGCTGGGACCGGGAGCTTTAAGCAGAGTGTTGGAGAAGCTTCCAAAAACTTATGACCCCAATCTGCTGATCGGGTATGACAGTTCGGACGACGGGGCGGTTTACCGTTTAACAGACGACCTGGCTATTGTACAGACTTTGGATTTCTTTCCTCCTATGGTGGAGGATCCCTATATTTTTGGTCAGATTGCCGCTGCCAATGCGTTAAGTGATATTTATGCTATGGGCGGGGAGGTGAAGACGGCGCTGAATATTGTCTGTTTCCCGGAAGCAATGGATTTAAATATTTTAGGACAAATCTTACAGGGAGGAAGTGAAAAGGTACGGGAAGCCGGCGGCGTGCTGGTAGGAGGCCATTCCATCGCAGATCAGGATGTGAAGTACGGTTTATCAGTAACAGGAGTTATTCATCCCGGAAAGGTTTTTGCCAATAATGGCTGTCAGGAAGGTGACGTTCTTCTTTTGACGAAACCTTTAGGGGTGGGAATTGTGTGTACGGCTTCACGAGTGGGAGAAGCTTCCAGCAAAGCCATGGAACTTGCCATACGGTCTATGACTACCTTAAATAAATATGCTTCTGAGATTGTGAAAAAGTACCGTACCCATGGCTGTACGGATGTAACAGGATTTGGATTTCTGGTGCATCTTTGCGAAATGCTTGGGGGAACCTACAGCGCCCTCATTGAGTCAGAGTCCATTCCTTTTATCCCGGAGTGCCCGGATTATGTGGAAGAATTTTACCTGACCGCAGCAGGCCAAAGGAACCGGAACCATGTGGAGGATCAGGTTCAGTTTATGGGATGCAGTTTTGCCATAGAGGAAATTTTGTATGATGCCCAAACTTCAGGAGGCCTTTTGGCCAGTATGGCAGAGGAAGACGGAAAAAAAGCATTAGAAGAATTAAAAGGCCTTGGACTTCCCTGTAATATTGTAGGAAAAGTGGTTAAAAGAGGGGAAAAGACAGTTACGGTTCGATAAAAGATTAAAATTCAGAAAGAAGGGCTATGATATGAGATTGGATGAAAGAGGAAAGCAATGTCCCCTTCCGGTTATTGATGCAAAGAAGGCATTGGAGAAAGCAGAAGAGGGGACAGTAGTTGAGGTTGTTGTGGATAATGAGATTGCAGTTCAGAATTTAAAAAAGCTGGCGGCTCATAAGGGACTGGAATCTACCTCCCAGAAGGTAAATGACCGGGAATTTATCGTAGGCATCAAGGCATCTAAAAAAGGGGAAGCCGCAAAATCGGCTGCTTCCAGTTTCCGGTCTGGGGATGGAACCGCAAAAGAAGAACCAAATTCCCCAAACGAAACAGGAAACAAAGGAGGCGGGGCAGGGGAAGCCCAGGCAGTTTTGGAAGAAAACGGGGCTGCCGGGATAAGCTGCCAGCCAGATACCCGTGATAAGGGCATGACAGTGGTATTGTCTTCCGGCCAGATGGGACAGGGGGATGAGGCGCTTGGAAAGCTTTTAATGAAAGGGTTTCTCTATGCCCTGACCCAACAGGACAAGCTTCCCGGAACGGTTTTACTGTATAACGGCGGCGCCAGGCTTTCCTGTGAAGGCTCTGATTCACTCGGTGACTTAAAAGAACTGGAGGCTCAAGGGGTAGAAATACTAACCTGCGGCACCTGCTTAAACCATTATGGATTAGGTGATAAGCTGGCAGTAGGTTCTGTAACCAATATGTATGAGATTGTGGAACGGATGACCGAGGCGAAAAAGATTGTACAGCCTTAACGTTGGCAGGAGGAACGAGTATGTCTGAACGCGGCAAGCAACTTATTATTGTCAGGGGAGGCGGCGATATCGCTACCGGGACAATCCATAAACTGAAACGATCCGGATATCCGGTTCTGGTTTTAGAAACTGGTTATCCCTCAGCAATCCGCCGCCAGGTGGCGTTTTCAGAAGCCGTTTATGACGGTGCCAGCCAGGTGGAAGGGATTGACTGCATACACGTAAAGGATGGTCATGAGGCCCGCCAGGTGATGGAACAGGGGAACGTTGCCCTTCTGGTGGATCCGGAATGCGAAATTTTAAAAACATGGCGGCCCTGGGCTTTGATTGATGGGATTTTAGCAAAGAAAAATCTGGGCACCAACCGTCAGATGGCAGATAAAACCATTGGCCTGGGGCCTGGCTTTTATGCGGGAAAAGATGTGGATCTGGTAATTGAAACCATGCGTGGCCATAACTTGGGGCGGATTATCGGAAACGGCTGCGCCCTTAAAAATACAGGAGTCCCAGGACTGATTGGCGGCTATGGGAAGGAGCGGGTCATCCATTCTCCGGCAAAAGGGATCCTTAAGGGATGCTGCCAAATCGGGGATCGGGTGAAAAAAGGGCAGGCCATTGCCCTTATCGTAACCGGGCAAGGGGAGGTTTTAGTGGAAGCCTCGCTGGATGGAATTGTAAGAGGCCTGATCCGATCCGGATATCCGGTAACAGAAGGGTTAAAAATTGCGGATATTGATCCCAGGGAAAGCGAATTTGAAAACTGTTTTACCATTTCAGACAAGGCCAGATGTATTGCGGGGGCAGTTTTGGAAGGCCTTTTATATCTGGAAGAGAAGCAGGGGAAGTAGGGGAAATCTGCATGATATATTTTGACAGCGCGGCCACCAGCTTTTACCGTCCGGATCAGGTAGCGCAGGCAGTGGCTGACGCCATCCGCACCATGGGCAACTGTTCCAGGGGAACTTATGAAACGGCTCTGGAAAGCGCCCGGGTAATTTTTGAAACAAGACAGCTTTTGGATGAGCTGTTTGACGGCTTTGGCCCAGAGCAGACCGCGTTTACTATGAATTCCACGGAAAGCTTAAATATGGCCATTAAGGGAGTGTTAAGGCCAGGTGATCAGGTGGTTACCACTGTGTTGGAACATAACAGTGTCCTGCGCCCCCTTTACCAGATGGAGGAACAGGGGGTAGATGTAACCTATATTGGATGCAGAGGAAATGCCTGTGAAGGGCTTTTGGATATGGAAGCCCTTCGTGACGCGATTGTGCCGGGAGTCAAGGCGGTAATCTGCGCCCACGGCTCCAATTTAACCGGAAATATCTTAGACATCCGCACCATCGGAAGATGGTGCAGACAGGCTGGGGCGTTGCTAATTGTAGACGCTTCCCAGACCGCCGGGGTTTTTCCCATATCAATGAAGGAAGATGGGATCCATATCCTTTGCTTTACCGGCCACAAAGGGCTTTTAGGCCCTCAGGGAACGGGAGGGATCTGTGTAAGGGAGGGACTGGTTTTGCAGCCGCTGCTTTCTGGAGGAAGCGGGATTCTGACCTATGAAAAACGCCATCCTGCCAAGATGCCGGTGATGCTGGAAGCAGGAACCTTAAATGGCCATGGAATTGCCGGCCTTCGGGCGGCTCTTTTATGGATCAAAGCTCAGGGAGGCGTTGAACCTATCCGCCGCAGAGAAGAACATCTGGCAAGACTCTTTTACCAAAATGTAAAAGAGATCCCGGGAATCCGGCTGTATGGCTGCTATGAGTCTTACGAAAATTCCCAGGTCAGCCCGTTAAAACGGACAGCCATGGTTACGTTAAACCTGGGGGATGAGGATTCGGGTGAAGTCAGTGACTGGCTGGCAGAAGAACATGGGGTGTATACCCGTTCCGGCGGCCATTGCGCTCCCCTGACGCATCAGGCGCTGGGGACAAAAACACAAGGAGCTGTCCGGTTCAGTTTTTCTTATTTTAATACGGAAGAAGAGGTGCTTTATGCGGCCAAAGTCTTAAAGGATTATTGATGATCTGGCAAGGCTGTTTCGGCTGATATGCTTTTCAGGAAGCTTTAGGAATCCTTAGAAAGCTGCCGTTTTCTCGGTTGAACAATCGGGAAGCGGCGGCTTTTTTCTGTTTGGGCAGCAAAATCTGGCGGTTTTGCGGAAGTTTGATTCCAGATTTTAATAAACCTAGGTTCTGTCTAATAAATACAAAGTTTTGTTTCTTTCTCTTTCCTATCTGATTTCCTATAATGAATCATACCAATTGATAAAGGAGAGGTAAAAAATGAGAAAGAAATATCTTGCGGCCCTGTTAGTATTAACTATGGGAACAACTGTTATTGCAGGATGCGGCGCAAAGAAAACCGACAGTCCAAAAGCGGATGGGAAAACTTCTGAAGGCGCTGCAACGGAAACGGAGAAGGCTTCTGACAGCAAGGAAGGGGAAACTTCCGGAGGAAGCAAAGTACATATTACATGGTATGGAGCTGACAATGGTTCTGGAGCTCACCAGGCACTGGTGGATGCGTTTAACGCGTCCCAGGATGAAATTGAGGTAGCGCTGTATGCAGCCCCGCAAAAATCCGACGACAATAAGCAGCAGCTGCTCACATCCTTGTCAGCAGGCAGCGATGAGTATGACGTAATTGCTATGGACTGCTGCTGGGTAGCGGATATCGCATCTTCCGGGTACTTGGAACCTATTGACGAATACATGATGGATGCAGGGATGAATGTGGCAGATTTTAATCCGGGCGCTATCCAGGCGAATACCAACAATGCAAAACTGTATGCCCTTCCCTTATATATGGATGTCGCCAGTTTGTGCGTAAGAAAGGATATTGTTTCCGAAGAAGATTTGAAGGTATTAGTCAGCGGAGATTATGAATATAAAGATTTGATGGAAATGGCTGCTAAATATGCGGGAGAAGGCGGCACAAAATATGGGCTTGCCGTCCAGGCTAACCAGTATGAAGGACTTATTTGCAATACCAATGAATGGACAAGCAATTTTACCAATCTGGAAGAAGGATTTGCAAACTTTAAAGAAGCGATAACCGCTGATTATACTTCCGATAAGCAGCTTTCCATGGTCGAATCAGACGGAGTTGATTTGATTACCTCCGGACAAAGCGTTATGTACAGAGGATGGTCTTCTACATACGGTAACTTTAACGATGAAACTGCTGTCAGCCCGGATCAGGTAACGGCTGCTTGCTTGCCAAAGAAAGGCGGCTCGACTTTTGGCGGTTGGGAAATGGGCATTAACATTAACTGTAAAGAGAAAGAAGCAGCCTGGAAATTTATTCAGTACGCCACATCTGGAGAAGGGAATATTGTTTTCTGCAAAACCGGAAACGGAATTCCTGGATATACTCCCCATGTAGAATCACCGGAACTTTTAGAATCCCACAAGCTGCTGCCTCTTGAAGGGTTTAAAAACTCTTTAAAAATTGCCATTTCCCGTCCGGCCGTAGCAAAATATAATGAATTGTCTGATTCTATGCAGGTTGCCATCCATTCTTATCTATCAGATAAATCGTCCTTAGAAGATGCCGTATCAGAGGTTCAGAACTTACTGGATGAATATGGATTTACAGTGAAATAGTGATAGTAAACGGCAAAATCATTTGCCTGCTGCGGTCATTAATATGGGGTTGCTGAATTACATAAATTGTAACTGGCAGCCCCTTTATTAAAGTGTTCAAATCAATTATTTTAATGGAGGGATTTCTATATGGTCAAGAGAATGACATTCAAGCAATTTGTGTTTATTCTTCCTCTGCTTTTGTTTATCTGCGTGTTTTCTTTCTATCCAATCGTTACATCATTTATGTATTCGCTGTTTGATTACAGAAATAATGATCAGTCTTACAACAGTTTCTATATTTCCGAACAGTTTAACGGTTCCTTATTTCAGGAAGACTGCAAATATATAAATTATTTTCTTAGTTCTGATATAACGCTTGTAGAGGAAGCGGATCAAAAAGAGATTGCCGCAATCCAGGAAGAAATAAACGTTATGATGGAACAGTATGCATATATTACGGATACGGTGAAAATTTCTGACAGCCAGATTGCAGAACTTCGGGAATTTGGAAGCAATATCAGAGAACGGATTATGGCTATTTATAACAGTGATAAATACGCTGACGTGGCCTTCTATAATGCAGAAAAGATGCCGGTGATTCTGGACAATTTAGATTCTACAATTGTATCCAGTAATTTTATCGGATTGCGAAATTATATCGCTTTAGTAAAGGATGTACGTTTTTGGAAGGATTTGGGACATACGATTGTGTTTACGGTGATATCTGTTTCTTTCGAATTTGTTCTGGGATTCTGCCTTGCTCTGATTATGAATCAGTCTATCAAAGGTATTGGCATGATTCGTACCTTGGGGCTGATTCCGTGGGCGATTCCTACTGTAGTTTCCGCAATGATGTGGAAGTATATGTATGATGGCGATTTTGGCGTAATTGCCTTCCTTTTCCATAAAATTGGCTTTATCAACAAGCAGGCTGCTATGCTTATGACTCCAGACGGGGCTATGGCTTCCGCTATTATGGCCGATATATGGAAAACGACACCTTATATGGCTCTTCTTCTTGTAGCAGGCCTTCAGGTAATTGATACCGGTTTATATGAGGCGGCATCCATTGATGGATCTGGAAAAATCAGCAGCTTCTTCCGCATTACACTTCCCCTTATGAAGCCCAGCATTATGGTTGCCTTGCTATTCCGTACCTTGGATTCCTTCCGGGTATTTGATCTGCTGACAGTTCTTACCGGCGGAGGCCCTGGCAACGGGACAGAAACCCTGTCTATCTATTCCAACAAATTAATCTTCAGCCAGAGTAATTACGGATATGGCTCGGCAGTCGTCATCGGAATGTTTGTCTGCGTAGCAATTATTGCGTTTATCTACATAAAGGTTCTTGGTGCGGACATAATCAGCAGCAAGACCTCATAAGAGGGGGAGGTTAACATGAGAAAAAGAACTGCGTTTGACTGGGCCTGCTTAGGTTTTATTATCTTGTTTTTATGCATTACTGTATTTCCTTTTGTCTGGATTGTCATCACTTCTTTTAAAACTGATGCGGATATTCATGGCGCCGCTACGTATGCAATCATATCATCAAATGCCACTCTGGAAAATTATATTTCCGTGATTGTGGAAAAAGGAATATTAACCGCTATTAAAAATAGTTTTATTAATGCCGCATTAACAACGGTTTACGTTACCATAACAGCCTCCATGTCGGCGTATATGATTGCCAGATATAAATTTAAAGGAAGAAGTATACTGATCATAATTATTCTTGGCGTATCCATGTTCCCTCAGATGATTTTGATCGGTCCGATTTTCAATATGTTCTATAAGCTGGGATGGCTGAACAGCTATATGATTACATTGCCTTATGGATGTATTACGCTGCCAAGTGCCGTTTGGATTATGATTACTCACTTCAAGCAGGTTCCTGCTTCTCTGGAAGAAGCAGCTAAGATGGATGGGTGCACTCCATGGCAAACTTTATGGCAGATCGTTTTTCCAATTGCTGCCCCCGGAATTTTCGCGTCGGCAATCCTTACCTTTATCTCTGCCTGGAATGAGTATCTGCTGTCGCTGACGCTGAATTCGGAAACTGCCTGGATGTCTGTGCCGGTACGGATCGCCAATCTGCGGGATGAATACACGATCTATTGGGGACAGATCACTGCGGCGGCAGCGATTGTAACGATCCCTACCTTGATTATTGTTTTGTTATTCCAGAAACAGATTGTTTCCGGCATTGCCAATGGCGGCGTGAAAGAATAATAAAGCGCTTGGCTGCTCAGGAAACTTAGTATGATAGAAAGGGAAAACAGATGGAACCAGGAAAACACGAAAGTGATATGAGCCGAAGAGAGAAGCGGAAACTTGAAAAAAGTTATCTGGATCAGATGAATGTTTTGCAGAAAATCCAGCATATTGCTGCGTATTATAAAACCCATATGCTAATTACGTTTATTACATTTCTTGGAATTATATTCGCGATTTATTATATTTATCGGATGCAGGTAGATATTGTATTCAACGCATTGGTAATTAATTCTTATGGAGGAAACGTAAAAACGCTGGGAAATGATTTTAAAGAATTTATTCAGGATCAGAACCGCTTTCATGAAATTTATATAGACGACTCCTTGCTTTTTTCTGGTTCCTCCCTTTCCGATTATTATAAAGAAATGAAACTGGCATCTTATATAAACAACAAATTAGTTGATGTGATGATTTTAGATGAGGAATTTTACAGCCATTACAAGGATTCCGGGCTTCTTCAGCCGCTATTTAAAATAGTTTCAGATGAACAACTGGAGGATTTGAATCCAGATAGGGAAGACGTTTTTGGAATCCGGATAACAGGTAACAAAAAATTAAAAGAACATGGTTTTCAAATTCAGGGAAATGTTTACCTGGTCGTGATGCAAAACGCCCCATGCCCGAAAAATGCAAAACGATTTATTGAATTTTTGTGTGAATGAATGTGTGCATGAACGAAATACAGGTTATGAACAAAGGAGATTATATGAGTGCTACATCATCTTATATTTTAGAAAAGTCAGGATTTGAAAAAAATAATGCGGAATTGCTTTTGAATGAAACATTATTTCACAATGCAAATGGATATCAGGGGATCCGTGGAAATTTTGAGGAAGGCTACCCGGAAGGCTTTGATTCCATCCGGGGACAGTATATTAATGGCTTTTACAATTCCTACAAAATTAGTACGGAAGAATGGCATATCGGATTTATCCAGGAAAAACATTCCATGGTAAACGTATTCGATACCCAGTCCATGAAGCTTTGGATTGGGGAGGAACCATTAGATCTGTTTCAGGGAACCGTAACCGAATATAAACGGCTCCTGGACATGAAAAAAGGGATTACCGTGCGTTCATTTGTATGGGAATCCCCGAAAGGAAAAAAAGTCAGGATTTATATTGAGCGGCTGGCTTCTTTTGAAATGCTTCCATTGTTTCTTATTAATTACCGGATTTGTCCTCTGAATTTTTCGGGAACAGTAAAAATGGAATCCATTCAGTCAGGAGATGTATACAATTACTTTAATAAAAAGGATTCCCGGGTTGCGGGTGAAAAACGCCTTCATATCAGTGTAAAAACGTCAGAAGCCAGTGAAGGAATCGGATTATTGGTTTCGGAAACCGTAAATTCCCACTTGGAAGCAGCATGTGCCGCAACACATATTTGCTCAGAACCTGCTGTTATGACACAGGCATGTAAAGATAAATGCATTATAACTGCCATTGAGTTTTCTATCAAGGAAGGAACCTGGAGCAGCGTCGAAAAATATAGTGTTATCTGTGATTCTTTAAGGTATGCAAATGTCCGTGAAAAGGCGCTGGATTTTTTGAATCAGGCCATAGTATTAAAAGCTTCTTATTGGTATCAGAAGCAGGAGCAGTTTCTGGAATCTTTTTGGAGCCAATGCGGGATTGAGATTGGCGGGGATGAAGAACTGAACTTGTCCCTCCATTTCAATCAATACTGCCTGCTTCAGTCAGCCGGTCTTGACGGCGTCAGCAATATTGGGGCAAAAGGATTAAGCGGGGAAGGATATGAGGGACATTATTTCTGGGATACAGAGATGTACATGCTGCCGTTTTTCTCCTTGACACAGCCAGACTGCGCAAAGAAACTCTTGGGATACCGTTACCATATTTTGGAGCAGGCCAGAGAGAACGCTCTAAGGCTTGGGCATTCAAAAGGAGCGCTGTTTCCATGGCGGACCATCAATGGAAAAGAATGTTCCTACTACTATCCGTCCGGCGGCGCTCAATATCATATCATCGGAGATATTGCCTACGGAATCATCCAGTACTACCTGATTACTGGCGATTGGGATTATATGACGGAGCAAGGCGCGGAAATCGTATTGGAAACAGCCCGTATCTGGTATGATCTTGGAAATTTTTACAAAGGAAAATTCCATATTCACAGCGTAACAGGTCCTGATGAATATACTTGTGTTGTAAACAATAATTATTATACAAACTTGTCAGCAAAATATAATCTCACATGGGCTCGAAAGCTATATGAACAATTTAAGCAGAAAGGGCAGCTAGAAACACTGCAGAAGAAAATAGGAATCACAGAAGAAGAAATTTGCGGTTTTGCGAAAGCGGCAGAGGCCATGTATCTTCCATATGATAAAGAACTGGATATTAACCCGCAGGACGACAGCTTCCTGTCAAAGAAATGGTGGGATATGGATTCCATTCCGGAAGGAGCAGGCCCCTTGATGCATAAAAATTTCCTGTATCATATTTACCGTTTTCAGGTTTGTAAACAGGCTGATACTGTACTGGCGCATTTTCTGTTTGAAGATGAACAAAAATTATCCACCATACGGAATTCATTTGACTATTACGAAAGGATCACGACCCATGATTCTTCCTTATCAAGATGCGTATTCAGTATTATGGCGGCAAAGTTAGGAGAGAAAGAAAAGGCATATCAGTATTTTGATTTTTCTTCAAAAATCGATATTAACAATTCACAGAAGAACACAAAAGACGGAATCCACACGGCAAATATGGGCGGAACCTACATGGCCATTGTCTATGGATTTTTAGGATTGCGCATAAAGGAAGACGGGTTTTTCTTGAATCCGCTTCTTCCGGATGAGTGGGATAGCATCTGCTTAGATATCTGTCTAAGAGGCAGCAAAATCAAAATATGTATCGACAAAAAAATATGCAGGATTGCCCTGACAAACAAAAAACCAGTGGATCTTTACATATATGGAAAAGAATACCATCTGAGAGATGAAATTACAATTGAGATGAGGAAATAAATGTGAAAGCAAAAATGTCCACCCAATTCGTCTGTTACTAGAAAAGCGGAGCGTGAACTGTTGGGTGACACACACCGAATGGAGGAAAAAAATGGGAAATATGCAGGATAAGTGCGCCATATTTGATTTGGATGGCGTACTGGTTGATACGGCAAAATATCACTATCTGGCCTGGAAAAACTTAGCAGAGGAATTGGGATTTGAATTTACACTCCAGCAGAACGAGGCGTTAAAAGGTGTATCACGGATGCGGTCATTAGAATTGCTTTTAGGGTTTGGCGGGCTGTCTGACCGCTTTTCTCAGGAAGAAAAGGAAGGTATGGCTGAGAAAAAGAACAAGCTGTATGTAGAAAAAATTATGCATCTTGAAAAGAAGGAACTGTTTGCCGGGGTTTTGGATTTTTTTGAGTATCTAAAGAAAAAAGACATAAAAATAGCGCTTGGCTCTGCCAGTAAAAATGCGCCTCTTATTTTAGAACGGTTGGAGATTACCGGCTATTTTGATACAATTGTTGATGGTACCCAGGTATCAAAAGCAAAACCGGATCCAGAAGTATTTGTAAGGGCAGCCCGAAATCTTAAGATTTCATGTGAAAACTGCATTGTATTTGAAGATTCCGAAGCCGGTCTGCAAGCGGCAAAAAAGGCGGGGATGAAGGCAATAGGAATTGGAAATGCGGACAATCTTCCCATGGCGGACCTGGTGATAGGATCCGTAGATCAATATATTCCATATTTACGCTAGTGTTCTGTCTGGTTCATATATGGTAAAATTCCGCCGAATATTTTTCTGAGAGTGCTGCTCCACAAACGAAGGCGTAGCGGTTGCTACGTCGAGG